>JBDSHL010000105.1:0-10576 GCA_039918515.1 Saprospiraceae bacterium
AATGGATGAATGTTTATGAGCCGACCAATATTTCCATTTATGCTAAATATTTCGTTGACATTACCCCAGAAATTTATATTCTAAATAAAGAGCGCAAGATTATTGGAAAGAATTTAAAATCGTTTCAGATTGCCACAATTCTCGATCGAGATAGAGAATCGAAAAGACTAATAAAGGGGTAAATTTTCTTTAAATAACCTAAAAAGCTCTTAGGGTTTATCCTGAATTTCATAGGGAGTTATACCCAATTTTTATCAACTCCTTACTCCTTATTCCTTATTCCTTATTACTTATTCCTTATTCCTTATTCCTTAACCCTTAACCCTTATTCCTTATTCCTTATTCCTTATCAAGAATCTCTATCAGAAGCCTTCTGAATTCTTAAAGGCCTTCCATTATAGGAAGATTCTTTCATATTACACATGACTTCAGCACTTTGTGGATCTGTCATAAAGAAAGAGTACACTCCTTTCATTTCGATATCTCTAACATTGCGACCACTTATTTTTGTATTCTTGAAAATTATTTCACGAAGATCGTCATATTTAATTTCATCTTTTTTTCCTAGATTCACGAATAATCTAACCGTATCACCACCTGAATCCCTTGCACCTGAATCTCTTCTTACAAAATCTCTTCCACCTGAATCTCGTGTTGATGAATCTCTTCCTCCTGAATCACGCGTTGATGAATCCCTTCCTCCTGAATCACGCACAGTGGTCACTCTTCTTACAATATCTCTTCCTCCTGAATCACGTCCAGAAGATTCTCTTCTACCGTAGTCACGGCCTCCTCTCGAAATTGATCCACCTCTTCCATGTCTAGAAGAACCATATTCATTTGAAGAATAGGAGTTTGATCTGTTGTCTCTTGATCTTTCATCAATGTTAATATCGGGAGCATCAGTGCTTATCATATTCATCTTCTTCATTTCAATATGTAACAATCTTTGCACCAATTCCTCAATACTTAAATTCATTAATGGCCAAATCAATTCATTAGGAATAGTTTTTTGTTCTTCGACTTCAATTGAAGTAAAATTTTCTACAAATCTTTTTATTCTAGCATTGGCAATTTCTTGTCCTTTAGGAATTAAATATCTTTCAAATTTTATATTGATAAGTTTTTCAATTTGATGAAGCTTATAGGCCTCTCTTGAATGCAATAATGCAATTGAAATTCCTTTTTGACCAGCTCTCGCAGTTCGTCCGCTTCTATGGGTATAGTTTTCTATATCATCGGGAAGATGATAATGAATAATATGTGTAAGATTTTTAACATCAATACCGCGTGCAGCAACATCCGTTGCAAGTAAAACTTTGTTAATCTTATGACGAAAGCGCGCCATCACTTTATCTCTTTGTGCTTGAGCAAGATCTCCATGAAGACAATCCGCAGCATAACCATCTCTTACTAGATGATCACTAATTTCTTGTGTTTCGATTTTTGTTCCGCAGAATACAATTCCATAAAAGTCATCGTGAAAGTCAATAATTCTTTTTAAGGCAGTATATTTATCTTTGGCTTGAATTGCTGCATATTGATGTGAGATATTCTGTTGAGCAGCATTTTTCTTTCCAACGGTGATTTCTTCTGGACTATGGAGATAAGTATTTGCAATCTTACGAATATCAGGAGACATTGTAGCTGAGAACAAGCCTGTAATTTTTTCATCCGGAGTGTTGCTAAGTATCGATTCCATATCATCACGGAATCCCATATTTAACATTTCATCTGCTTCATCTAACACAACAGTATTTACTCTACCTAACTTGATGACTTTGCGGTCAAGAAGATCAATAAGCCTTCCAGGAGTTGCAACGATGATATGTGGTGACTGCTTTAGATCTTTAATCTGCATAACAATACTACTTCCACCGTAAACTGCTATAATCTTAACCCCTCGAAGATTCTTAGCATAGCTCTTAAGATCAGAAGTTATCTGCATGCAAAGTTCTCTTGTCGGAGTTATAATTAACGCCTGTGTAACAAATTCGCTGGTATCAATATTTTGTAAAATAGGGGCACCAAATGCAGCAGTTTTACCCGTTCCAGTTTGTGCTAAAGCGAGTAAATCACCTTTTCTACTTAAAAAAAATGGTATAGCAAGTTTTTGAACATCTGTAGGATTCTCAAAACCAAGCTCAGTAAGGGCATTGCATATCGATGCATTCAACCCAAGAATTTCAAAAGGATTCATATAAAAAATTTATAGACCCTTTTCCTGAGGACAATTCAAGGATTTTGGCCCATCTAAAGTACAAAGATAAGCCAAAGAATCTGGCTAATTAGGCAATTCACAAATAATTAAACATTCTTAAATGATTACAAAAGACACTTAATGAAAAATATTATATACAATTTCTTCTAATATGAATACTTTTATTATTAGAGTAAGAAACTTAAACACCAAATTGTCTTAAGTGATGATCTGAATGTTTCCAGACAAAAAAACCTAGTTGGTCTCTTTTCATATTTCCCAATGCAGGATGTGCCCCAAAGGAATAATTTTCATCAGTGTTAGATAATTTTTTAAATAAATCAACCAAGGTGTTTTTATCTGACTCGAAATGGGTAGGTTTAGTACTTAATTCTTTCAATTGATCATATATCTTAAGTGTAGGAGTTCCAGGTTTCCAATTACTGTTTGTTAGAATCATTAACCGTAATAAAGGTGCCATTATTCTTGGAACCGCAGGTTTAACTTGACGAAGATTTAAGAAATCCCTTAACGGATCGGTCATATGACAAATGACTTGGTTTACATTCATTTTCCCCCATAGTGGTAAAGTGTTATCGGAAAGATTATTAATCCTTGCAAGCGTTGCTTGTTGAATCGAAGAATCGAAGATATTATTTTTCATTTTATTTGATTTTTTTGATAGACAAATTTACCGCAATTTTCTGAAATAAGTATTATTTTTATCAATCTTTACGAATAGATGTCAATCAAGGATTTATTATTCAACCACTTAATAAAATCGGTCTCCATTTCAAGTGATCAGATAGATCACATGATTCGCTCGGGAAGACTTAAATTGCTTAAGAAAAAAGATTGTTTATTTAAGGAAGGTGAAGTTGCCAAATACGTAGGATACATAACAAAAGGCTGTTTGAAATATTATCAAATTGACGATAAAGGAGAAGAACAAATCGTTTATTTCGCCATCGAAGATTGGTGGATTGGAGATCTTAATAGTTTCTATAGCGGCAAGCCAAGCACATATTACCTTCAGGCATTGGAAGATACAGAATTGTTGTTATTCACTAAAGTAGAATTCGATCAGATAAGGAAAGATATTCCAGCTTTTGACGAATTTTGTAAGATAAGACATGCCAAAGCGACTGATGCGAGAATGGAGACTTTGATTAGCCAAAGAAGCGAAAGCGCAGAGGAACGTTATCTCAAGTTATTACAAAAAATACCCGATATTTTTCAAAGAGTGCCCCAACATTTAATCGCAACTTACCTTGGAATAAAGCCACCAAGTTTAAGCAGAATTCGCAAACAGCTTACCGAGAAGAAAAAATAGTTGCAATATTTTCTTCAGAAATTAATACAATTCTCTTAAATTCAATTGCCCACCAGTGCATTTAGAATAAGTACTTATACTTTTTCCTAAGACTATTCATTTCTTAACATAGGTTAATGTTTTCTCCTTCAGAGCGTAAGAACTTTGCAGTATTAAATTTATTTATTCACATTTTTAAAACACATTTTTATGAAAAATTTTCAAATTTTAATGTTTGCGGTAATCTTAAGTTTGAATATCGCATGTCAGGCTCAGAACAAGAACAAATTGTCTAAGCCAAACAGTGGTGCTGCTAGATTAGAAAACCAATTTTCGGATGGGGTAATTGGAACTCATAATCCAGATCTTCTCAAAGACTTATTGTCAGATGACTTCATTAGCCATCATTTTCCCGCTCCAGGAAATAATGGTAAAGAAGTATTTATTGGTGGAATGAAAGGCTTGCTTGCTGGATTTCCAGACATCAAGGTTACCCGGGTACAGCAATATGAAGAAGGAGATAAAGTCTTCACATATGCCTATTGGGAAGCCAACCATACTGGAGAATTCATGGGAATTCCTGCGACAGGAAAACATGTCCACGTAGAATATATGGACATCTGGCGTGTCAAAGACGGTAGAATTGTTGAGAATTGGGTAGTCATGGATATTCTTGGACTACTTAAACAATTAGGTGTTGTAAAATAATTTTTAACTATCAAAAAAATTTAAACATGAAAAATTCAATTCAATTTTCAGCCGTATTCTTTATTTTTTCTTTATTTCTTGGATTTAATTCTTGTAAAAAAGAAGATTGTTCTCCGACAACAAAAAACACAGAAACAGTCAAAAAACTATTCGGATTTTTTGCAATGGGAGATATATCTTCATTCTTAAATGGAAGTACTACAGATTGTATCTTCGATGTTACGGGAAATCAAATTTTAAACCCTGGTAAAGTTTACTTTGGTCATTCAGGATTTATGGAATTTCTTGGAGATCTCTCCAAGAAGGGACAACCAACACTTTTAACTCCTATTGATTTTTATGAATCCGGTAATGTAGTTACCGTACTCGGAAAAATCGAATTTACTGAATTCGCAAGCGGAAAGAAATGCAAAGTGAATTTCATACAACTTTGGAAATTCAATTCTGACGGAAAAATGATTTACTTTAAAGAAGATCACGATAACCGCGTATGTGAATAGGTGAATTGAATTATCTCACCTCAGATACTTCCTGTCGAGATTCTCGACGGGAAGTTCTGTATTAATGAATATCATTAAATTTGAGCAGACTTTTTCTAAAACAAATGAAATGCCTAGTATCTTTCCTGAAATCCATTAGAAAAGATTAGACTAATTCCAAATTGATTGAACTTCTCATTCTTAATTGATGGTGAAGAAAGTGGATTAAGTGATTTATCCAACGCTGTCAAGTCAATTCCATTCCATGGAAAACAATAATTAAGACGAAGAAGTAATGCCATTCTGTGGCTTACAGGAAAATCTAACTGAGTGTAGAAATTAGATCCAAATTCTTGTACTTGCATTATATTATATTTACCTTCATCAAAATCATGTCTTCCTTTTATTCCAAATATTCTAAAATCAATAGTGCTCCCTACAGAGACCATTCCAGTTACCGATTCTAAGCCCAAACTGAAGATTTGATTTTTATAGAATAATTCTTGCTTTATTTCTACCGTGGATGTTCCAGCAGGTGGACTTAGAGAATATTTATTATTTATTTGATTAGACCATGAACCCGTTAGAGCAATATGCGGATACTGATAACGCAAACCTAAAATAATTCCATGAAGTCCATTCAAAGATCCCATTTTTTTGCTGAACTCAGGATGAAGTTTGTTATAATTATTAATTATTTCATTGAGTTTAGAAAATTCTGACCAAGAATAAGCATATCCTACTTGAAAATTAAATTGCGCCCGTATTCCAAGATGAGATAAGCTTAATAATAGAAAGACGAAGTGAAGTTTATAATTCATTTTGTGGATACAAATATATAAATAGTTCTAATTTAATTTGAAAAAATTCAGAACATATAAATATTTATTTATTAATAATCTTAGAGTAAATTTGCCCATTATTATTTAAGTATGAACTTTAATATTGACAAAATCTGGCCTTCTAGCAAATTATCTTACGTTTTAATAGCCTTAGTAAGCATTTTATTGTATTTCAGATGTATTGATTACGGGTTTGTATTAGATGACACCATTGTATATGATGAGAATAAATTCGTCGATAAGGGATTTTCAGGGATTTGGCCAATCTTAAGTACAGAGTCTTTTACAGGGTATTTTGGAGTTCAACAAGACTATGTAGAAGGAGCGCGTTACCGACCCCTTTCAATCCTAAGCTTTGCTATAGAAAAGCAAATATTTGGTAAATCTCCGAAAGCTGCTCACAGTATTAATATTATATTATATATACTATGCGGAATAGTTGTATTTGGCTTTCTTAAGAGAATAATTAAGGACCAATTTTGGCAAAAATATATTCCATTGATCGGTGCATTATTATTTATATGTCATCCGATTCATACAGAAGCAGTGGCCAACATCAAAGGCAGAGATGAAATCATGTGCCTTTTATTTTCAATGCTTGCCTTGAATTCTTTATTCGATTATTTCGATAGTAAATCAAGGAAGTATATCCTACTAACGGTTGCTTATTATTTTCTCGCCTTGATGTCGAAAGAGAATGCCATTACTTTTCTATTGATTATGCCATTAAGTCTTGTTTTTTTTAGAAATGTTAAATTCATAGATTCTATTAAAAAGACATGGTTCATTTGGATTCCAGCAATCCTATTCTTGATTATTCGCACTCAAGTTATCGGATTCTTTCTAAGCAATGGCGCTAAGATTAATGACCTGATGAACAATCCATTTGTAGGAATGAATCCTTCTGAAAAATTTTCAACCATAATATTCTGTATTGGTTGGTACATAAAGCTATTATTTGTACCACATCCTTTAACGCATGATTACTATCCTTATCATGTTCCAAAGTTAGGGCTTGGAGATGCTTTAACTTGGATGTCTTTAATATTTGTTTTTAGTATAATTTTATTATCCTATGTTCTAAGAAAAAAACATTCTACGCAATGGTATTCCATTTTGTTTTTCTTTATTAGTTTATCTATTGTTTCAAATATTGTTTTTCCAGTAGGGACTTTTATGAATGAGAGATTTCTGTTCATTCCTTCAATCGCCTTTATCGTATTTGTATGTTATTGGTTAAATGAAGTAATCGTTAAATATCCATCATTTAGAACCTACACGTTTTCATTTGTAAGTCTATTATTGCTTGCCTACTCGGTTAGAACGATTACAAGAGTTCCGGATTGGATGAGTAGCGATTCATTGAATTTTGCAGCCATAAAAGTTTCTAAAAATAGTGCGAGAATTAATTTATTTACTGGAGTAACATTTTTTCATAAAGCTGAAGTTGAAGCTCGACCACTTGAAAAAAAGAAGCTCCTAGATGAATCCAATAGGTATATTGACAAAGCTTTATACATCTACCCTGATTATGGACAAGCATTAAATATGAAGGCAGGAGTACTTGCCGAATACCATAAATTAAGTGGAGGAACAGAGGACTTTTTAATTCACATTGCAAAAGTAGTTGAACGAAAACCGGATTTAAAATTTGTAAAAGATTATTTGAAATACATTGAAACTCAACCAAACAATAAGGATTTATTATATGACTATTATTCTAATACAGGTTATTTAATCTTTTATAAAAAAACAAAGAGGTATGACTTCGCAGTGGATTATCTAGAAGAAGCCTATAGACTTCGACGGAATGACAAGGCACTTCTGGAACGAATGATTGAAGTGTATTCAATTATTCCAACATTGAAAGGAGTTCCAGAGAAACAAGCTACCCATCTAAAAGAAAGGCTTGCAGACCTAAAATTATTCTATCAGATGACACTACACTAATGGATAATCTATTCTATGAAATTGCCCTAAGTAAAGTAATGAATGTTGGACCAATAACTGCCAAGATATTAATCAGTTATTGTGGTAGTGCAGAAGCAGTATTTAAGGAAAAGAAACATAGGCTTGAGAAAATTCCTAACATTGGCGTGTTAACGCTTGATCAGATCAATATTGATTTAGTAAGTAAGGATACAGAAAGGGAACTTGAATTTATTAGAAAAAGGAATATTGAGGTTCTGTATTTTCTCAATACTAATTATCCAAGCAGGCTTAAGCATTATTCCGAAAGTCCCATTATACTTTATTACCTTGGTTCAACTGATCTTAATCATCCCAGAACAATAGCGGTTGTAGGCACCAGAGATATTAGTGAATATGGCAAGAGTGTCACTCAAAATTTAATTAGTGCTTTATCTCAATCTGATGTTGTAGTCATCAGTGGACTTGCCTATGGAGTCGATTCAATGGCACATAAGTCGTGTATTTCAGAAAATATACCAACCATAGGAGTCTTGGGTCATGGATTAGATAAAATCTACCCTGCTGAAAATAGTAAACTTGCAGAAAAAATGATACTCAATGGGGGACTCCTCACGCAGTTTGGGATAGGAACTAAACCAGATCGAGAAAATTTTCCCTTGCGCAATAGAATCGTTGCAGGAATTTCAGATGCCGTTGTTGTTATAGAAACCAAAAAGAAAGGAGGAAGCATAATTACTGCGGAATTGGCCAATGAATATAATAAAGATGTCTTTGCATTTCCAGGAAGAATAACAGATGAGAATTCTTTGGGGTGCAATGAATTAATAAAAACCAACAAAGCCATGCTTATCGAATCTGCAAATGATATTATTAATATAATGCAATGGACCAATGATAAAAGCGAATTAAGAAGTAAATTTACACCAGAACTTTTTATTGAATTAAATGATGAAGAGAATATGATTGTTGAGAAATTAAATCGGAACGACAAGAAACATATAGATCTGCTGCACAATCAATTGAATTTCACACCTGGCATATTGGCAAGTAATCTGCTAACTCTGGAATTCAAAGGAGTCATTAAAGAATTACCAGGAAAATATTATCTACTTAACAATTAAGAATATTAAATGAAGCAAATAGTTTATCTATTTTTTCTAAGTTTATACTCGTGTTCACCAAAAGTCCAGGAAGGCTTTAATAAAGCTAACGTTTTACCAGAAACTCACTCAAGTTCATCTAAACACAAAAATGTGATTTTTATTATTGGAGATGGAATGGGTCTTGCACAAGTAACGGCCGCTATGTACACTGCAGATGTTCCTTTAGCATTAGAGCGATGCAAAGTAATAGGAATTCATAAAACTAATGCTGCCAATGACTTGATTACAGATTCTGCAGCAGGAACGACTGCATTCTCCATTGGCAAAAAAACAAATAATGGATATCTTAGCATAGATTCTTCAGGGCACAGCGAAGAAACTATTCTTGAGGAAGCTTCACGAAATGGATACAGTACTGGACTAGTAGTGACTTCTACTATTGTGCATGCAACTCCAGCTGCATTTGTAGCGCATAATAAAAACAGAGATGCCTATGAAGAAATTGCCATAGACATGTTAGATTCTGGATGTGATATCATGATCGGCGGCGGACAGAAATATTTCAATAGAAGAACTACAGATTCTTTAAATTTAATTTCTGCTTTGTGGAAGAAAGATTATTTGGTTGCAGATTATTTTACAAATGATTACAATGATTATCAAATTCCCGATGTAAAGAAATTTATTTATTTTACAGCTGATGGAGATCCCCTTCCTGCAAGTATGGGAAGAACCTATTTACCCAAAGCTTCTATTGATGCAATAAATTTTCTAGATAAAAAGAATAAAGGATTCTTTATCATGATTGAAGGATCACAAATTGATTGGGGAGGACACTCCAATGAAATTAATTATGTGTTGGAAGAAATGAAGGACTTCAACACAATGTTAAATAGTGTATTAGATTGGGCACAAAAAGACGGCAATACGTTGGTAGTTATTACTGGCGACCATGAGACAGGAGGATTAAGTATACTTCCTGGTTCAAAGCAAGGTAAGCTCAAGACCCATTTCTCAACTACCAAGCATACTGCTTGCCTTATTCCTGTATATGCATTCGGTCCCGGTGCAGAAGAATTCGGTGGAATATATGAGAATACAGAGATATACTTTAAGTTAAAGCAAGCAATGAAGTTGTAATTCTGGATAAGCGTTTATACTTGTTATTATTAATTTTTAATTATGCTACCAAATTATCGTTCCTACGGAACTTTTTCAAAATACCTCACTATGAAGTAAGCCTTATTCCCCAACATTTTGACATGACCCAATTTTAATATTAATTTATTATTTATACAGCAAAAGGAATAGTGCATAACAAAACAAATATAATTATAAATTAATAATAACAAATATAAACGCTTATTCAGAATTACAACCTCATTGCTTGCTTTAGCTTAAAGTATATCTCCGTATTCTCATATATTCCACCGAATTCTTCTGCTCCGGGACCGAATGCATATACAGGAATAAGGCAAGCAGTATGCTTGATAGTTGAGAAATGGGTCTTGAGTTTACCTTGCTTGGAACCGGGAAGTATACTTAATCCTCCTGTCTCGTGATCGCCAGTAATAACTACCAACGTATTGCCGTCTTTTTGTGCCCAATCCAATACACTATTTAACATTGTGTTGAAGTCTTTCATTTCTTCCAACACATAATTAATTTCATTGGAGTGTCCTCCCCAATCAATTTGTGATCCTTCAATCATGATAAAGAAACCTTTATTCTTTTTATCTAGAAAATTTATTGCATCAATAGAAGCTTTAGGTAAATATGTTCTTCCCATACTAGCAGGAAGTGGATCTCCATCAGCTGTAAAGTAAATAAATTTCTTTACATCGGGAATTTGATAATCATTGTAATCATTTGTAAAATAATCTGCAACCAAGTAATCCTTTTTCCACAAAGCAGAAATTAAATTTAAAGAATCTGTAGTTCTTCTATTGAAATATTTCTGTCCACCGCCTATCATGATATCACATCCGGAATCTAACATG
>JBDSHL010000106.1:0-4688 GCA_039918515.1 Saprospiraceae bacterium
CATGCATCAACTGATGAACAACATGGTAAAAGAGTCAGGAGATGATGCCGATATATTGGTTATAATTGATGACCCAACTCAAAAAATATCTTTTGCCGAATCTTTAATTGAAAAAATAAATGCAATAAATTTGCACAAGATATTTCTCATCAACAAAATTGACAAAATAACGCCGCAACAATATGTAAAAGCTTTACAGAATCACAAATTTCTGTTTGGAGATGTAAAAGTACAAGGTATATCTGCGCTTAATTCAATTGGAATTGAAGAGATAAAAAAGGAACTATTAGAATATTTACCAGAACATGTAGCCTATTATCCCAAAGACTATATTAGTGACAAACCCATTCGATTTTTTATAGCTGAATTGATCAGAGAACAAATCTATCTAGCCTTTAGTGAAGAAATTCCTTATAGTATTTACGTTGAAATTGATACTTGTACAGGTGTAGATGAACAGGCAGAGCTTGCTAGAATTGAATCAACTATTTATGTCAACAGATTAAGTCAAGTTCCTATAATTCTGGGAAAAAATGGTGTTAAAATAAAAGACTTAGGAATTAAATCTCGTATAGAAATTGAAAAGTATTTAGGCCAGCGTGTATATTTAGGTCTAAGTGTTAAAGTGAAAGAAAATTGGCGAGATGATAAAATATTAATTGAAAAGAAAGGAATTTTAAGATGAGATTTACAATAGCAATTGTAGGCAGACCCAATGTCGGAAAGTCTACCTTCTTTAATAGGTTAATTGGACATAGGAAGTCTATAGTTGACGATATTAGTGGAGTAACAAGGGATCGTATCTATGACGTAGCAGAATGGAATGGCAGAAAATTCTATGTGATCGATACAGGTGGATTTGTAGCTCACTCACAAGATATATTCGAAAGAGAAATTCGAAGACAAGTTGAACTTGCCATCCAAGAATCAAGTGTTATCATATATATGGTAGACGTATTAACAGGTATAACTGATTTAGACTTGTTTGTCGCTTCATTGTTAAGAAAAGTAAACAAGAAGAAGTTTCTCGTAGTTAATAAAGTCGACAATCATGAAAGACTATTATTGGCACAAGAATTCTGGAGTCTTGGATTTGATGAGATGTATCCTATTTCATCCATGACTGGAAGCGGAACTGGTGAATTACTTGACGATATTGCCAAATTAGTTCCAGATGAAGAAATTATTCCTAGTGATATTCCCAAATTTGCAATTGTAGGTCAACCCAATGTTGGCAAATCTTCTTTGGTAAATGTTTTCTTAGGTGAAGAAAGAAATATGGTAACAGATATCGCTGGAACAACCAGAGATCCTACCCATTCTGAGTTTAATAAATTTGGTAAAAACTTTATGCTGATTGATACTGCTGGGATAAGAAAAAAATCCAGAGTATCTGAGGATCTTGAATTTTACTCAGTTATGCGAGCGATTAAAAGTATAGAAGAAGCCGATGTTTGCTTTCTAGTATTAGACGCAACTATGGGATTAGAAAGTCAGGATATGGAATTGGTATCTCTTATTGTCAAAAGAAACAAAGGACTCGTGATTCTTGTCAATAAATGGGATTTAGTAGAAAAAGAAACAAATACGTCGAATGTTTTTGAAAGAACGATCAAAGACAAACTTGCACCATTCAATGATGTTCCGATTTTATTTATTTCTGCTTTAGAAAAACAAAGAGTATTTCAAGTGATTGAAAAAGGACTTGAGGTATTTCAAAATAGAAGCAGAAAGATCAGCACTTCTAAACTCAATGATATCATGCAAGAGGCTATTACCAAAATTCCACCACCTGCTTATAGAAACCATTTAATCAAAATTAAATATATTACCCAAATCGAAAAAGAATATCCATTATTTGCATTCTTTACAAATTATCCAGATCAAATAAAAGGAAGTTATAAACAATTCATAGAAAACCAATTAAGATCTAATTTTGAATTTACAGGTACCCCCATTCGATTATTGTTTAAAGAAAAGTAACAATGAAAATTACTAAAACTAAAATTGAAGGTGCCTTTATTCTTCAACCCACTGTACTGGTCGATGATAGAGGTTATTTTTATGAATCATACAATGCTTCGACTTTTGAAAAACTAGGTATTGTTGCTCAATTCGTACAAGACAACGAAGCTAAATCGTCCTTTGGTGTAGTCCGTGGATTGCACTTCCAAAAAAATGAATTTGCACAAGCCAAACTGGTTAGAGTAACTCAAGGTCGAGTGCTCGACGTATTATTGGATTTGCGCAAGAATAGTACATCGTATGGCAAATTTATTACAGTCCTATTGTCTGGAACAAACCAAAAACAAATATTCATTCCAAGAGGCATTGCACATGGTTATTCGGTGCTTTCCAAGACGGCTGTATTCAATTACAAATGTGACAATTATTACTCTTCAAGCAATGAAGGAGGAATAAATCCATTGGATCCAATACTTAATATAGATTGGAAAATAGAAAAATCAAAAATGATTATTTCAACCAAAGATAAAGCCTGGCCAAATTTTTTAAAATGATAAGAATATTGGTTAACGGATCGGAAGGACAAATAGCACAAGAATTACTTGAGCTATCAAAAACCATTTATAATCCCCATTTGGATTTTATCTTTTTAAATAAAATTAACTGGGACATCACCGATATGGCAGTTTCTGAAAAAATTGTACAAGCGCATAAACCTCAATATATTATTAATACCGCAGCCTACACTAAGGTTGATTTGGCAGAGTCAAATGTAGAATTTTGCTACAAGATTAATGCAACAGCTCCAAGTAATTTAGCTCAACTATGTAAGGAAAATGATATAAAGTTAATACACTTTTCTTCCGATTATATATTCGATGACAATATTCTTCAAATCCCAATCGTTGAGAATCATCCTAAATCTCCAAGAGGTGTTTATGCAAAATCTAAATCTTTAGCTGAAGATTCCATTTTGAAAATAAATTCAAATAGTCTAATTATAAGAAGTTCTTGGATTTATTCCTCCTACGGACATAATTTTGTCAAGACCATGCTTCGACTGGGATTAGAAAAAAAAGATTTAAACATTGTGAATGATCAAATTGGTTCACCCACTTATGCTGCCAATATTGCTGAATTGGTTCTTGACATTCTTCTAAATGCAGTCATTCGAAATGAGAACCTTAGTGGGATTTTCCATTATGCTAATTCTGGTTCTTGTACTTGGTATGAATTTGCTTTAAAGATATTTGAATTTAAAGGTATAAACGTAAATGTTCATCCCATTACAACAAAAGAATTTAATGCCGCAGCCCCAAGACCTATATATAGTGTACTAAATTGTAATAAAATTAAGGAAACTTTGAATTTGACGATTCCTCATTGGGCTGATAGTCTTAAACTTTGCTTAAGTAAAATAGATTAGTTTGATCAAGATAATATTTTTTTTTATTTTATACCTGTTATCCATTCAAGTTATTTATGCAACTCATAATCGTGCAGGAGAAATTCGTTATACACAAATAAATGATTTAACGATAAAAGCTGAACTCATTACTTATACAAAAACTTCAAGCACCCCAGCCGATAGGGATTCTGTAGTCATCATGTGGGGTGATGGAACTTCTAACATTGTACCAAGAAAAAATGGCAAAGGCCTTATTCTATCCAACGATGTAAAAATGAATATCTATGAGATGGAACATACTTATCCTGGAAGAGGAGAATATTTAATTAGTATGCTTGATCCGAATCGTGTGGAAAATATTCTCAATGTTGACCCTCCAGGCTCTGTTAATATTCCATTTTTTGTTCAGACAAAAATTAAATTATTTAATACTAATTTCCAAGGCATTAATCATTCTCCAATCCTTACAAATCCACCCGTTGACATTGCTTGTCTTGGTCAGAAATTTATTCATAATCCAGGTGCTATTGATTTAGATGGAGATAGTTTATCATTTGAATTAATCACTCCTCTATTAGATATTGGAACTAACGTACCTAACTATTTGCTGCCAAACCAGATAAGACCAGGTATAAATAACACCATATCCTTTGATCAGAAGAATGGAACATTTTTTTGGGATGCTCCTCAACTTGGAGGTGAATATAATATCGCAATCGCCATTCATGAATACAGAAAAGGCCAATTGATAAGCACTACTATTCGCGATATGCAAATATTAGTACTTAAAGAATGCGCTCAAGATTCACCACCCTCCATACAAGGTGGAAAAGATACTTGTATAATCGCTGGTGAAACGCTTGATCTCAATTTTTTAATCGATGACCCAGATAAAAACTCAAGAGGCGGCAAGGTGAAAGTTCAAACATTTGGAGCTCCATTTCTTTTTCAACCTAGTGCAACAACCAATGCCACAGGCAGATTTGATCCAGTATCATACATTTTAAATATTCATTGGAAGACGGAATGTTCTCATGTTAGTTCTGAGTATTACAATATCATTATAAAGGCTACAGATGATTATTATGACACCAGCGGCCTTAGCAATATTTTTTTATATAGAATAAAAGTCATTGGGCCTGCCCCCTCAGATTTAAGAACTACATCTACAAATTCAAGTATAAGATTGGATTGGAAGTTGCCGTATTCTTGCGATTCGCTTACTAGTAATTTCAAGGGATTCTCGTTGTGGAGAAAAGAAAATCCAGGTCCAAATATTGACACGTGCATTACAGGATTAGAAAAATATGGATAC
>JBDSHL010000107.1:0-4331 GCA_039918515.1 Saprospiraceae bacterium
ATAAAAGTATCTAAACACCATATTTTCTTCTTGGTAGATTTATACAATAACCACTCATTTACTCTTTCGAAATCCTGCTCTTCAGAAACTTGAAACAAATTATAACTTTCAGAATTCATCTGTAGAATTAATTTAGTCATCTCTATTGGCATAAAACTAATAATGCAATCATTGGCATTGATCAAAACAGTAAATCTTGTTTGATTTGCAAATATAAAATTGGTCAGGTTTTTTATCGTTGTAAAGGATTCTGAATGGTGAATATGATATAAAATATCTTTAAGGATATCAGGAGGGGCTTGTAACAAGGCAATGTTAAATGCTGATTCTGTTGTTTGACCATGATGTAAACTTATCCTTCTGTGTGCTCCATTTGAAATTTTATCATTCAACGATAAGGGCATTTCTTCATTAAGAACAATAATTTCATCCCAAACGGTCTTTGTCAAATTTGGATAATATTCTTCCTTGGCATTGTCTAATACAATAATTGGAAATAGTTCAGAAAGTAAAGGTAATTTTTGATAATAGTCCGTCAAGCTAAAAAGTGAATCTACATGTTGGTCTAATAGTTTGGATAATTCAATTTCACTATCACATAATTTTGAAATATTTTTATGTTGAATTGACTCAAAACGACCTTTAATAAAAGGAATTAACTTGTTTTTATAATGAACAATAGATTGATTGAACCTTTCCGATTTTTGGTTGAATTGGCTTACTTCAAAAATTGGCAATTGATTTATTTGCTTCTCTACGAAACTCAATTCCAGAAACTTATGCCAAAGCAGGGTAGGAGTTAAAGAAATATCTTGTAAAAATGAAACTTGACTTAATGTGCAATTCAACAAAAATTTCTTCCATTCGAAATATAAGCTAAAATAAGGCTTTAGTTTTAAGATAGCATTGAATTTGTCTAAAAGTATATGTAAATTTTGTTTTAATTCTAAAATGGAATCAGTCGAAATGATTTGTTCTTGAACAATGGCATTCTGATGTAATTTGTGTTCAAATATTTTTACTTGTAGGGCTATATCTTCAATCGAACTATTTATTTCACTAGATTCACTTATAGATATATTGCCATTCTCCCATTTTTGTTGAGCACTTTCATTAATTAAAAGTAGAATTTGCTCTAAATTTAATTTTAAAAAAGTTTCAATTTCGAAAAGTGCGGTATCCTGCGTTATTTCAGGAATTTGGCTTTTTAGCTGTTGAGATATGAAAGAAACTTGAATTCTTTCTTCAGAAGTAAGATGTTCAATGAGACTACATTCAATTAAAAATTTATAGTTTGGTATAATCTTTTCTTGCGTAACTTGAATGAATGATTTGATCCAGTTTTCCTTACAGATTTGAATTAATGCTAATAATCTCGAGATATATTTTTTATAATCTGTCAAGTGATGCTCAATGGTATTCCAAGATTCATCTTGTTCAAACATTTCAAACATATTTGAATGCAAAAGATCGAGAATAGATAAAAATTTGTCACCCCCTTTAGAGCATTCAATCGCTAAATTTAAATTTTGCTTAAGGCTAATATATTCCTTTTGACTAAGGTTGCTTTGACTTGCTTGATATCCTTCATAAGGACTAAGTTCTTGTCGAAGTTGAATAGATCTACATAGTAAAGAATTTAAATTAACTTGATGGGTAGAATCCTTTTTGTATATAGACTGAATGGAATTGGTAAACTCAGAGTGTGTTTTTCTTAAATGAATAAAAGCGTCATGAAATTCTTTCGAAAGAATTTTTCCATTTACAATGAGTGGTTTGAACTCTTTTAAAGTCTTTTCATTGGTACTTCTAGAATGTGTAAAGAAAAGGCAGAGTGATTCTAATTGATGTTCATTTAGAAAGTCAGTGAGAATTTGAGCATCTTGAGGAGTATCAATACTAATTAAGGTTTTTCTATTGGTTAATAAGTTTTTCAATAACTTATTGTAAAGCCATATTTTTTTAGAATTGATATTCGTAGTTCTCAGATGAATATCATTTTCTGTCTCAGAAATTAATATTGATTGTGCAATATCATCCGGCATTGGATAATAAAATTCAAATCCCTCGTAACTCATTCCTATTTATATATATGATGCAAATATATATAAAAAATTATAATATAAGTAAAGTCTTAAGCTTAAACTTAGTTCAAATGAATGAAATTTATTATAGTACATAAATATAATATGTATAAATAGTTGAATGTAAGTTATTTATACTATAATCTATTAAAATTCATGCGCATACCCTTAATTAATTGCGGCTTAGTGATCCCATCATAAACTAAGGAACCATTGACAAAGGTCCTTAGAACCTTTCCTCTTAATTTTCTTCCTGCTAAAGGTGTCCAAGAACATTTATAGTATACATTATCATTTGAAATCTGAGTCTCCGTATTGGGGTCTAATAAAACTA
This sequence comes from Saprospiraceae bacterium, assembly GCA_039918515.1. Taxonomy (GTDB): domain Bacteria; phylum Bacteroidota; class Bacteroidia; order Chitinophagales; family Saprospiraceae; genus Vicinibacter. The sequence goes on from JBDSHL010000107.1 coordinate 2,419, forward strand.
AATCAGCAAAGTACCCTTCTCGAATAAAGCCCCTATCTACTATTCCAAAACATTGGGCAACATCATGAGCCATTTTTTGTACAACAAACGGCAAATCCCAATTCCTTTCTTTTGCAATGCTAAGAACCATCTGTAATGAATTTTGGATTAAGGGCAGACCAGCAGGAGCTTTAATATATTCCTGAGATTTTTCATCTAATGTATGTGGGGCATGATCTGTCGCTATAACATCTATTCGACCACTTTCTATAGCTAGGAGTATTGCATTTCGGTCATTTGAAGTTTTAATCGCAGGATTACATTTAATCAGGTTGCCCAAACTAGCATAATCCTCATCACTGAAATACATATGATGCACACAAGCCTCAGAGGTTATTCGCTTGGAATTAACCTCTACTTTATTTAGAAACAAATTTAATTCTTCAGCGCTTGAAATATGCAAGACATGCAATCTTGTATTGTTTTTTTGGGCTAAGGAAACTGCAAAGGAAGAAGACTTATAACATGCTTCTCGAGAACGAATAATCGGGTGAAACTTTGCACTTAAATCTGTTCCATACTTCTTTAGAGCTTCAGCTTGATTTAGTTTTATTATTTCTTCATCTTCACAATGAACTGCAATCAAAGATTCGCTTTCTGCAAATATTTTTGCAAGCGTTTTTTCATTATCAACCAACATATTACCAGTAGAAGATCCAAGAAATATTTTAACCCCACAAATAATTTTATTGTCTATTTTCAATACTTCATCTGTATTCGTATTAGAGGTCCCCATATAGAATGAATAATTAGCGAAAGATTTTTTGTCAGCTAAGGCATATTTTTCTTCTAAAATTTCAGCGGTAAGCGCATTTGGGAAAGTATTAGGCATCTCCATGTAACTGGTAACTCCTCCAGCTACAGCAGCACAAGACTCAGAATGAATATCTGCTTTGTGAGTAAAACCAGGCTCTCTAAAGTGAACTTGATCGTCAATACAACCTGGAATTAGATATTGACCCTGGCCATCTATAACAATGGCATTGGAGTCACTTATGTTTCGCGCTATTTTTTCAATCCTATTATTTTTAATTAATAAATCGGATTCTACGATAGAGCCTTCATTGACAATTTGAAGATTTTTAAGTAATAGGCTTGATGACATTTTATTAGATTTGCAGCTTCAAATTTATTGCATTCTTTAGAATTAGATGTATTTTAAGCCAAAAGATATCAAAATAGGAATTCTTGGAGGAGGACAACTAGCCAAAATGATTCATCAGGAATCTATGTCCTTGGATATTTCAATACACTTTATGGATGATTCATTAGTTTGTCCTGTAGCTAAAGTAAGCCCAAATTTTACTTTGGGAAATATTCAAAACTTCGATGATGTTTACAATTTTGGTAAAGACAAGGAAATTGTGTCTATAGAAATAGAAAATGTCAATATTGAAGCACTTAAAGCATTAGAATCAATTGGAATTCAAGTTTACCCGAAACCTGAAGTATTAGAAATGATACAAGATAAGGGATTGCAAAAAGAATTCCTTATTCAGAATAATTTTCCTACGTCTCCATATACTTTTTGTTCTTCAATTGTAGAATTAAAGGAAAGTATATTACAAGGAAAGTTAAAATATCCATTTGTTCAAAAATTGAGGAAGGGTGGATATGATGGTAGAGGAGTTTGCATAGTGAAGAGTGAATCAGAATTATTTAAATTATTGGATGGAGAATCAATTATTGAAGAATTAGCTCTTATAGAGCAAGAAATTAGTGTTATTGCTGTTCGTTCCATCCATGGTGAATGTAAAACCTATCCTTCTGTTAGTATGGTTTTTCATTCTGTAGCTAACCTTGTTGAATATTTAATTTGTCCATCCAACATTTCAATAGAGAAAGAAGCTATCGCTCAGAAAATAGCGATGGAA
>JBDSHL010000108.1:0-3808 GCA_039918515.1 Saprospiraceae bacterium
GTGAACATAAGGAATTGTTGCATTCAATTGAAGCCTATTAGTTAAACCATAAGAAAAATTAAAATCTACGGCATGCGAATAAATATTCACTGCATTTCCTCTGTCTTTGCCATCAGGTCCTAGGCCACCACCTGTTATTTGTCTTTGTGGTTGTTCCTCAGTTCCAACATAATGTCGCCAGGAATGAAAATATCTGTAGTTAAGTCCAACCTGAACATTTCCTTTGTTCAAATTGTAAGAATTTTCACCGCACATGTTTAGTCCTCCCATTTGTCTTACAGCAACACATCCCTGAGCATTTGTTGACAAAACGTCCAAGGTTAAGATTAGAACTAGAATAAAAAATTTAAGTAAGTTTAAGTTTTTCATAAAATGATTATTTTTTAGTATTGTATTATGTGATTTAATAATTTTAATGTAAGGTGTCTGGATTATTTTTTCGGTAAACATAAACAGTGAATGCACAAGAAATAAGAACCAGATTTTTAATAATGTATTGGCCAGTTAGCGTTAGTACAAAGGAATTCTGCCAAGTGTCATGTGGTAAATATACCAGTGGTAGAAAAGTGGTAAAAATATGAATAGAGAAAAGGATTAATGCTAATTTTGTAAATTTAGGCATTAACCATAATGCTCCAATGAGGCACTCAAATAATCCTAGGAATATCAAAAAAATATTAATAGAAACAAATGGAGCTAAGATTAAACTATGTAAGTGAGTGACTAATCCTTCTGCAGGAGAAAGTGACATCACTTTTAAAACGCCAAACCAGAAAAATACAACAAAGAGCGTAACTCTATTAAATAGAATTACTGGATTCTTTAAATTCAAGAGGTAATTACTTGAAATGTTGATGAGTTTTTCCATAAGTTCTGATTTGCGTTTTGAATGTAAAATGTATATTCAAAATCGAAGACAAATCTAATTTCAATCAGAGCCCAAGAGGAAAAAATTACATGAATGAATGAAAAACATGGATGAAATGGCTAAAATAATTGATGAAATTGTAAATTAGAATTAAATGGATTTATCGCGTTTAAATTAAAAAAATGTTTTTAAAACCAAATTACATTTGATCCATCAAAGCCTGGTAAAATTAGCCTAAATATTCTTTCAAAGCGGTATAACTTCTTCGAAATGACCATTGATTGAAAAATTGTAACTATTCAGTCATGTATTAAAAAATACTCCAGATGAGTATAATATTTTTAGCGATGGATATAATCCATTGTTTTTAATTGTGAAAGAGCTTGTTTTTGGTATGAATTTTTGCCATTTTTGCAAAAATCATGACAAAAACATTCGATGATTGAATAGTTAAGAAAAATTAGTATTATTCATAATTTTAACACCGCACTTAAGATATTTTTATTTTAATACAGACGAGAATTATAAAATAGTCCAATAAATAATTAAAAATTCTATCGGCATTATACCTAAAAGCATTAGACTAACTATATTTTCACATTGGTTTAAGATTATTCGGTTGGTGGACTTATTTAAATGGGTTAAAGACTTTATACAAATGACTATAATGAAATCCTAAAATAAAAATCAAGATTGTTCAACTTTAATAGAAGTCATAGAGAAAGAACCTCCAGTAATGGCATCATTAAAAAAACTTACTTTATCCTTTTTATCAACAAGAGATAAGGAATATAGCATTGGTAAAAAGTGTTCAGGAGTAGGAGCTGATAATTGAAAAATCACACCTTGTTTTTTGTAATCAATGAGTGGTTGAAAGTCTCTATCTATTATTAATTTTTTAAATTGTTCATTTGCTTCTATGGCCCAATCGAGACCTTTCGAATCTGGAGTGAAGGCATCCCATCGAGCATACTGAAAATTGTGTACCATATTTCCACTTCCAATAATTAGGACACCTTTGTTGCGAAGGTTTTTTAATTCTTTGGCAAGTGCAAAATGATGTTGTGCATTTTTAGTATAGTCTAAACTAAGTTGTATGATTGGAATGTCAGCATTAGGAAAAATTCGTTTCAGTACACTCCAACATCCATGATCCAATCCCCAAGAATTGTCAAGTTCAACGGTTGTGGAGTGAACTAAATTTTTGGTTTCATCAGCGAGCCATTTACTTCCTGGTGCTGGATATTCTACATCATATAAGGCTTGTGGAAATCCTCCGAAATCATGAATAGTCTTGGGTTTCTCCATTGCAGTAACATAGGTGCCCTTGGTCTCCCAATGTGCTGAAATACAAAGTATAGCTTTTGGCAATGGAAGCGATTTGCCGAGTTCTATCCATGTGCGAGAAAATTCATTGTCTTCAATCGCATTCATTGGATTGCCATGTCCTACAAAAAGTACGGGCATGATTCTGTCTTCATTCTTAAGTTGCGCACTTAATGAACCAAATCGTCGAATACTCGAAATGGCTGAAAGACCCAGCATAGAAGTAATAAATTCTATTCTTTTCATTCATAGTACCAACAATAAAGTAGATGCAAAGTTTATCAAAAAAACTTTATTGTTGTAGTGTATTCTCGCCCATAAAAGGCAAAAAATCTTCTGAAATTAGAATAAGAATTAAACCTTATATTTCTTTGATAATTTTAACAATCATAATTGTCTGATGTTGTTAAACCCGAACTATGCAATAGAGTTTTGTAGTGATAGCCAAAAGGTCAATAAAGATTAGTGCTCCCGGAATATTTTTACCGCAAACATGGTAACCCCCATGGTGAGGATAAAAATATGAGGAAGTGCTAATGTTTGCAGGCATTTTGGCTTGTAATAAAAAGTCTATTGTATAGTTCGGGTTAGAATAAACCTTCTATTACTCCTTCTGCATTGATGTCTATGTGTTCAGCTGAAGGGACATCTGGTAGTCCAGGCATACGCATCATCTCTCCTGTAATTGGAATGATAAAACCTGCGCCCGCAGCAATTTCAATTTGTCGAACATTTAAAGTGAAATCTCTAGGTCTTCCAATGAGATATGGATTATCTGAAAGGGACTTTTGTGTTTTTGCAACACATACTGGAAGATGCTGAAATCCAAGATTATTTATCCTTTTAATATCTGATTGGGCTTCTACGGAATACTCAACATTTTTAGCTCCGTAAATTTTTGTAGCTATTGCATTTATTTTTTCTTCTACGGTCCAATTCCATTCGTAAGTTGGGATAAATGGTTTATTCCATTGATCTGCGATCTTCACTACGGATTGCGCAAGTTGTAATGCACCTTCACCTCCTTTGGCCCAAACTTCTGAATCAACAGCTTCAACTCCTAATGTTTTACATTTATCGCGAATTACTTGTAATTCTTCTTCGGTATCCAATGAAAATTTGTTTATAGCAACAATTGCAGGAATGCCAAATTGTTGTGCATTTTCAAGATGTTTTTCTAGATTTGAACATCCTTTAGCTACGGCTTCAGGGTGTGGCGAATTAAGTGTCTTTAGGGATACACCGCCATGATATTTTAATGCTCTGACCGTCGCAACAATGACCACTGCATTAGGTGAAAGTCCAGCTGTTTTGCATTTAATATTTAGAAATTTTTCAGCTCCAAGGTCAAATCCAAAACCAGCTTCTGTAACAACATATTCAGAAAGTGACATGCCTAATTTTGTAGCTAATATGGAATTTGTTCCTTGTGCAATATTGGCGAAAGGACCTCCATGAATAATTGCTGGATTTCCTTCTATGGTCTGTACGAGATTTGGTCTAATGGCATCTTTTAATAATGCTGCCATGGCACCTTGTGCTTTAAGATCCTTTGCAAAAATGGGGCGTTTATCGAGAGTATATCCAATGAAAATATTACCCATTCGTGTTTTT
>JBDSHL010000109.1:0-2920 GCA_039918515.1 Saprospiraceae bacterium
TAAATGAAAAAGGGGAGCGAATACAGCCTTGGGATGATGCGGTAACCATGGCTTTAGTTTACGCTGAGATACCTTTCGAGAAGATCTACGATAAAGAAATTATGGGCGGTATGATGGTAAAATATGATTGGTTGCATTTGCATCATGAAGACTTTACTGGTCAATACGGCAAATTTTATAATGGCTATCGAGGAGCAGAATGGTATCAAGAAAATCAACAAAGACAAGAAAGAGTTGCAAGTGAATTAGGATTTAAAAAAGTATCTCAATTGAAATTGGCCGTTGCAAAAAAAATAAAAGAATATGTTGTTGGAGGCGGATTTCTTTTCACGATGTGTTCTGCTACAGATTCCTATGACATTGCCCTTGCTGCTGAAGGTGTTGATATCTGTGAAAATATGTTCGATGGAGATGGTATGGATAATGATCCGGATTCTAAATTAGACTTTACTAAAACATTGGCATTTAAAAATTTCACTTTAATAAAAGACCCAACCATTTATGAATTTTCATCAATTGATAATAATTTCGGTAGGAAAGTATTACCCGAACAAGATTATTTTAGCTTGTTTGATTTTTCTGCTAAATGGGATCCTATTCCAACCATGTTAACTCAAAATCATACACGAACAATCAAGGGTTTTATGGGGCAAACTACTGCTTTTAAAAGAGAATTTATCAAATCAGATGTACTCATTCTTGGAGATAACAAAGCTGCAGATGAAGTGCGATACATACATGGTGAACTTGGCTTTGGAACTTGGACCTTTTATGCTGGTCATGATCCAGAAGATTATCAGCATCAGGTGGGAGATCCTCCTACAGATTTAAGTCTTCATCCGAATTCCCCTGGATATAGACTAATTCTCAATAATATTCTATTTCCTGCTGCAAAAAAGAAAGAAAGAAAAACTTAATAATGCCGGGTTAAGCAATATTGTTGGTCTTATAAGTTGAAGTATTCATTAACGACAATTCTGCCTTGCTCATTTTTTTTGAAATTGCAAGCGATATGATTTGGATCATGTTCAAATATCATGATTGAATTTTTTTCAATGGCGTAATTGAGCATTTTCTTTTTCTCTAATAGGCTTAACATTGGAAAGATATCATAAGCCATTACATAAGCAATAGGAACATGATAGGAAGAAGGAAATAGGTCTGCTGTAAATAAATAATTCTGTCCATTGCAATCCATTTCAATGGCCATTAGTGATTGGGTGTGACCAGAACAAAAATGAATGCTTATCCCTTCCATAAAATCCACTCTATCGCTTGATTCAATAATGAACTTTAACTTGTCATGATCTTGCAGGGGTTGAAAATTTTCTTTTAAAAAAGAATTTTTTTCCCGCTCATTAGGATTACTAGCCCAATTCCAATGAGTTTGAGTAGACCAATAGATTGCATTGGGAAAAGTAGGAATTAATTCGTTGTCTTCATTCTTTCGAACTGCACCTCCGCAATGGTCGAAATGTAAATGGGTAAGAATGACGTCTGTAATATCTTCTGCTTCTAATCCCAATGCTTTGATAGATTGAATAAGATCTCCAGAGCCATGAAGATAAAAGTGAGATTTAAATTTTTCATCTTGCTTATTCCCAATTCCAGTATCAACCAAAATGTTTTTTCCGTCATTCGTGCAGATTAGTAAACATCGAAGTGCCCAACTGCACATATTGTTTTCATCCGCAGGATTAAGTTTATTCCAAATGGATTTTGGAACAACGCCAAACATTGCCCCGCCATCTAATTTGAAATAGCCGGTATCAATAGAGTGAATTGATTTGATCACAGTGTTTTGATAATTGATTTTAAGCTGAGCATTTTCAATAAAGCGATAGCACATTCTTCACCTTTGTTTCCTAACTTGCCACCTGATCTATCAAGTGCTTGTTTTTTAGTATTGGTAGTGAGAACTCCATAGATTAATGGCTTGCCCGTCAACAAAGAAAGATTGATAAAAGCTTGAGCAATGCTGTGATTAATGTAATCATCATGTTTAGTTTCACCTTGAATAACACAACCTAAACAAATTACTCCTTCAATTTTTTTCTTTTTTAATAACCATGAAGAAGTTAAAGGTAATTCAAATGCACCGGGAACATGAACAATAACCAATTGATTTTTTAATCCATTCAGTTCCAGTGTTGTTTTGGCTGCTTTTAACAGATTACTTGTAATAGCCAGGTTCCATTCAGAAACTACGATGGCAATTTTGTGATCAGGCTTAAGCGAAATATTGAACTTAAGCTTTTTATTGGCAGAAGGTAATATGCCTGCCATAAATCAATTATGGTTGAAGGCGAATAATAAAACGATCGATACCATTTGCATCAGGAGAAGCAGCATAATTATCTCTAATTTTTTCGAAAGCTTTCAAGGCTGCTTCTTTGTTACCTTGAGCTTCAGATAATACACCTAGTTTCTTCAAAACCATAGGAGTTAAAAAATCATTATCTTTAATAGTAGAGGCCTTCTCGTAATAATCTAAAGCTGTTTTATAATCATTTAAATTAGCATGAACATCACCTAAACTACTATACTTTATAATAGGCATAATTTCTCCTTCGGGTTGAAAATCTTCGAAATAAGACTTTGCTTCTTCAAGGTTTCCCAATTGAAGATTGCACATTCCAGCATAAAATTTAGCCATATTTCCAGCCTTTGTTCCTCCAAAGTTTTCTGCAATTTCTTTGAATCCTGCAAATCCTCCACCTGGGTTGTTCAAAGCAAGATCAAAAGAATCTTCACTGTAGAGCATTTCTGCTTGGAACATTTGTTCTACGGCATCTTTATTTTGAGGCTCTTGATACAAATATTTATATCCAAAATAGCCGCCTACAATAGCAACAAAAGTACCTATTACAATAATTAATTTGGATTTGTATTTATCGATGAAATCTTCTGCCTGATGCTT
>JBDSHL010000110.1:0-3754 GCA_039918515.1 Saprospiraceae bacterium
CGAAATAAAAATTTCCCTTACTATCTTCTACAATATTTGAAAATTCAGAATAACAAAATATATTAATACATTTGTCAGGCAAGGCATAAATAGAAGAATCGATGTTTCCATTAATAGAAACATTAATAACTTTTATATTTTGTACGCTGTTTACAGCTAAGAAATCTGCTAATGCAATGAGATAATTACCCCCTGAACTTCCAAAGCCAACATCAGAACTAAAATTACTACCAACAAATTGTGAGCTCCTATAATCAAAGCTAGAATCCGTAATATGATTAATATTTATTTTCTGAATACTTAGTTCAATTCCTCCTAAGTCAGATTTTCCGACCGAGAAAATTAAATCCTCACCAATAGGCATAATTACACTTCTTTCCAAAAGATTACTAATCTTAAGTTTGAATGTATCCGGATTATATCTGTTGGTGTTGGTACGTAGACTTCCTAAACTGTCAATGTAAGAAAGTAAATTAGATCCGAAAAGGAAGATATTCTTATTCTGGTCAGTCACTATACCCCCAAAACTACTAACCAATGGTATAGAAAGCTTGATAGTTCCTTGTATTCCAAAACTTGAATCTATAATAAGTTTCTGGCCACTTAGATTGAAGAGAAGGAACTGAAATAGCATGAGATATCTAAGAATTTTCATAATATTGGACATTTAAGATTTCAAAGATAAAAGACTAATTTAAAAAATCCAAGAACTTTAACATTATTCTTTACAAATTGAGTAGTAGCCTAGTTCACTAATGATGAATTATTGGCGTTTTTGGCCGATTCATACAATATGGATTCTTTCGCTCTCGTTCTTCATCTTGTTATGTTTCATAACGAGATATTTTATTAAAATAAAAGATTTTCGAATTGTGGTCTTGAGGAAAACAGTTTTCTTGACTAGTATTTTGATAGCAGTATCAATTGGATCCGCCAGTTTATCTACGGATACTTTAGATGTTAATAGTAAGTCTAACTATGAAATAGCATTTACGCCGAGAGTCAGCTTTTATCAGACTTTCAAAATCTCACCCACAAGAGGTGTAGATTATTCAGATTTTAATGGAATCATGAGACTACAATTAGGTAGACGTATTATTTCGAATAATTATCTTCACGTATTTTGTGACTTATATTTTAGAAAAACAACTGATCAAAATTTTAGGAATAATTATCACGGTTATGTTGCTGGATTGCAATATGAAAGAAAAATGCAATCAGAATTAGTTATTAGTAGGAAATTTAAATGGTACTCAAAGGGTTTTTACATTAAATTTTATCCGAATTTATTAATTACCTATGGACTGACTAGATTAAACAGTGGTATTAGTTCACAAGGCCTTAACTTTAAAGGAAAATGGAGTATTTATCAAGCATACGGCACTGGTCTTACTTTTCTTATTAACAAGCACATCAACTTACAAGTAGTTTATCAACTTGAATACCTGACGAGCTTAAAATCTTATCCAATGAGATTTGTACCCATGCAAACAAAACTTATTTATAAATTATGAAAAAATATATAGGCATAATATTGATAATAATGGTCTGCAACATTTCTGATGCTCAGAATGATTCAAAAATAACAATAGGCGCATTTTATACAGTTGTATTATTCGATTATAAATACGATTTAAATGGAAAACCATACACACTTTGGGAACATTATTTAAATATCAATTCGCAATTAAGGTTTAAGAAAAATTGGAGAATTGGTCTTGAATTCAACTTATCGAATATTGATGGAGAAAATATAGACAATCCATTTTATTTCACAGGATTAACGCTGGACTATGACTTACTTCATTCTAGAAAATTTAGTTTATATCTGCGCACCGGATTGAGTATTGGGAATTTGAGTTTTGCAGGTGATGATGGCCCAACTAAAAGGATTGTTATAAATAGAATAATAGGTATTTCAATGTCATATAAAATTTATAAGTTTCTAATGATCAATACAGGTTTTTATAACCATTTTCCTCTGAATAAAATCCAATATAAATTCGGAATTAGTCAACCATTCATTGGTTTTGGAATTAGGATTTAGTTGGTCAGTCTCCTAAAGATGTATAAAGTATTATGATGAGATACAATAGTCTATATTTTGGCCGTAGTCGATGGTTGTCATGATTAAACGTGAACATACCAAGCGGGGGCTTTTTCCAATTTGAAACTAGAGAGTGAAGCATTCAAAATTCTCCAATTTTTAATTCCTAAAATACTCCTTCACTCTTCTGTTAATTGATTTTTTGAAATTTGTAGTTTGTGCATTTAACAATTGAACCAAAACTTAAAATAGAAAATCTTTTTTACATATTCTGATGCTAATTAACAAATTAGGCGAAATGAGCCCACTTTAACTTTCAAATATTTATCTTAAAAATCCCTCGTATGATTTTTTATTAAATTCTTTACCTAGCTTTAAGTTATACCTCAGCCCTAGTTGAATTGCTCTTGAATAGCTCAAATTTGAAAGATCTTCTGAAACTAATGGGTAATTTATATTCCATTTGATTTTTCTGCCAAAGATATCAGTTAAGTTTAGTCGAATAGACCAAGGTTTTGCTTTAGATTGATAGGCAATACTGAAGTTTGCAATCCAATAACTGCTAATGCTAAAGTAATTTGCTTTATATGGAAGACTGCAGTTAACACTTCCACTAAATGCAAAATTGTTCAATTGATAATTTATATTAAAAACTAAACTATTCGAATAACCTTTCACACTTTTTTGATTTAACAATTGAGATATAATTAAATTACTATATAATGAAAGGTTTGTGTTTATCATTTTATATTTTATTGGTAATTTGAGATTCAGCCCAAATGTATTTTCATATTTTGAACTTTGTGGAGTATAAATTATTCTTAATGAATCAATTTCTATTGGAAAAAATACTCTTGGGTTTATATTCCGATTAAAATAGGTGCTAAGATTAAATGATTTGAAATCGAGATTAAATTCATAAGAGTTAAATATTTGTGGTTTTAGCAGTCGAATATTTCCAGAAACTGAAGTAAATAACTGATTATTAATTCGCAACAAAGGGTTTGCTTCAGAAATAGTTTGTCTTTGAATTCTTTTTGTGTAAGACAAGTTAACAGTCATGTTCTTAAATTTCTTATTTAAAAACAAAGATGGAAAAAGATTGAGATAAAAACCATTGTCATTTGTAGGCTTATTTATCTTCCAGCTAGTTGTCTCGAATCTTAAACCAATATTCCACAATATGGATAAACTCTTGCCACTTAATTGCGAATACAAGGCATTTATTTCTTCGGTATATCTGAATATGCCTATATTTTCTATATTATTTATTTCCTCATTAGAAAGTGCGAAGTTGCGCTTTAACCCATACCTTAGTTCTAATTTCTTTAATAGAGTATCGCGAAAGTTAACTAAACCCGAATAATTATTTAGTAGTTGCTTGTTTAGATATGTTTCCGAAGATAATAAATCCGCTAAACCTTTTTCAGATTTGGACATTCCATCGAAATAAAACTGAATATCCGCGTTGAATGATTTATTATTATACCAATAACCAATATTTAAATTATTAAATGTAAACACAGAATTATTTATGGTACTTGTCTGAAAAACACTATCAATAATTCCATTGTTGATAAAACTTAAATTGTTGTATGATTTTATCCTAGATGAATCAAATATGCTATTTGTAGCATATCTGTATTCCAGATTGAATTCATTCTTTTTGTTTAGCTTGTAATTTGCTCCCATATTAATTGAAGCACT
>JBDSHL010000111.1:0-3399 GCA_039918515.1 Saprospiraceae bacterium
GTTCATCAAATCAGTTTGGTATAGGTTTTCCTGGGTCTCAGATAGAATTAATTTTACTTGAAATTTATCTTAGATTGTAACTATTCAATCATGTATTAAAAAATACTCCAGAGGAGTATAATATTTGTAGAGATGGATGTAATTCATCGTTTTAATGGTGAACGAGCTTGTTTTTGGCATGAATTTTTGCCATTTTTGCAAAAATCATGACAAAAACATTCTATGACTGAATAGTTACCATAAATTTGACATTGTGACCTAATACAACCTAACTAAACCTCCAAACAGAGGACGTAGATAAACCTACGCCTTATGTAGAAAGAGTAAGAGCCTACAATTAAAGCACACCTTCATCATATGCTTTTTCACCATGCAAAGACTCATCCAATCCTTGGTCTTCCTGAATTTGCGATACCTTCACTGGAGTAATTTTATTAATTGCAATAAGCATAATATAGGTAAATACATAAGCATATATAGATGCACCTATGACTGCAATACATTGCTTCATAAAAAAGCTACTTCCTCCATACATCAATCCATCAGCGCCTGCAGCATTCATTGCTTTTGAAGCAAATACACCTAATAGTATAGTACCTAAACACCCTCCAATTCCATGTACTCCCCATACATCCAATGCGTCATCCCATTTCATTCTATTTTTCAAATTCACTGCTAGATAACAGACTATTCCGGATGCAATTCCAATCATTACAGCTGAAGGAAGAGAAACAAAACCTGCTGCAGGTGTAATGGTTGCTAGTCCTGCCACAGCGCCAGTAAGCAATCCAACAAATTTAGGTTTTTTGGTGTGACTCCATTCAATGATTAACCATGTGATGGCTGCAAAAGAAGCGGCAACATCGGTATTCAAAAATGCCAATCCTGTTATAGAATTTACATCTAATGCACTACCTGCATTAAATCCATACCATCCAAACCATAATAAACCTGTACCAATTGCAATCAAAGGAATACTGTTAGGCGGTGAATCTTTATCTCTTCTTTTTCCAACATAAATTACAGAAGCCAATGCAGCAAAGCCAGCAATAGCGTGTACAACAATACCTCCAGCAAAATCAAGAACGCCCCACTTAGACAATAGACCTCCACCCCACACCATGTGGGCAAATGGATAATAAACAAATAATTGCCATAAGACTAAAAAAATAAGATAGGATTTGAAGCTGACGCGATTGACAAAAGCTCCGGTAATTAATGCAGGTGTAATGATTGCAAACATCATCTGATAAGCAATGAAGACAAATTCTGGCATTTTAGTATTGCCTGGAAAGGGAGTGTTTAAGTCTATTCCCGACATGCAGACCTTGTCTAGATCTCCGATTACGCCACCCAGTGCATCACCACTAAAGCACAATGAATATCCACAAATGAACCACATGATTGTTGTAATTCCCATTGACACAAAACTTTGCATCATAATTCCTAAAATGTTTCTCTTGCCTGTTAACCCTCCATAAAAAAAAGCTAATCCTGGTGTCATCAGCATGACTAAACTTGTAGCTAAAAGCATAAATCCAAGTGTACCCGTGTCAAATGTTGTTTGCATGATTTATTGTTTTGTTCGTTTGTTGAAATATTTTATGTTAAAACCAGACTCCCATATTAACTGCAATTTCTTTTCTGATATTCGTATTGGTATTTTCATTTGAATTGTGAAATATTTTTTGATCCTTGTCCATTATCAAGGTTCTTCCTTCTAATCGTATAAAAGCATTTTCCATTGGATTGAATTCAAATCCAAGTGTTATACCATTTACTTTAAAACCAGTATTTTTATTTTTTGAATCTTGAATAATTCCTGTTAAAAATCCATTTTTATCATTAAAGGTTTCACCTCTTGCATAAATTCCAAGCTTAGGTTTTAATTGATATTTAAAGGTAATGAGTCCACCGAAAGCAGAGGCCATTTCGGAATCATTTAAAATTACTGAATTCTGTTGAGTGATAAAATCAAAACCTATTAAAGTTTTTAATTTTGGCGAAATTTTATATGTAAAAACTACATTGTGAAGCATACGCAGATGAGAGGAAATTCGATCATCTGGCGATTCATCACCTATCAAATTAAAATATCCAAAACTACCTTTGTCAAAATAGTAATTAAAGGTTAGTCCAAATGATTTACTTTTATTATTTTCTTCAAAAATGTTGTAGCCATTTAGTATGTGAAGGCAGAACTGGTATTTGTCATTTGGAATATAAGATAATTTTACTCCTGCTTGCAAAAATGGTTCATAAAAAGTAGTTATAGCAAGAGAACTAATTATATTGTCTTTAGGCAAAATAGCTTCAGATCCAATATGCGTTTTAAATAATCCAGCATCTATCCAAATTTTATTTGTAATACGAAATCCAGCATTTGCCTCTTGAAGGATATTAAAAACAGGCGACCATCCTATTGAAGGAATATCGCCATAATGGAATGTTGCGATGGCTCTTAATTTTTGAGAGGTATATTGTCCACTTATTTGAGCAATATTTAAACCAAAAACATTGCTTTTAGGTGAGGTCACTGGAAATTTTTGATAATTATTGGTCCCAATGGAATCAGAATAAAGTCCATAATATACATCTACATATCCACTGAAGGAAAATAATTTAGTGGGAATTTTAGTCTCTTTTTCATTAGCAGTTTCTTCTAGATCCTTTGATTTAATAGGGCTTTGTACTACAGGGTTTATATTTTTATTGAGATGTAAACTAGAATCTTGAATGGCACTCCCTTCCACGCTTGTAAATGACTTCCAGAATTCGTCTAGCTTCCCATATTTAATAGGAATAATTAATTCTTTACAATTTTGATTTTTGTTTGTAGTGTAAATTCGAACATATGATTTTTCTAACTGATCAATATAAGGTGGTAAATTAATAGTAATATTGTTTCCACTTCTTCTAAATGGAATAAATATGTTATTTAACAAAATAAATATTTCATCTGAATTTGTTTTCTCGGAAATATAAAGTTTACGATCTAAAATCTTTTTAACAGTAAGATTACAAAAAATAGTATCATTGGATTGATTAGTCATAGAATTAATTCTACCAAGATCAGTCCTTTCAAATATAAGTATATGAGGAGTATTCTCTGCTAGAATTTCTAAGAAAAATAATTGTTTAGTTGTTGAAACTGATTTTATCCAAAAATGACCTTGGGGATCAATTTTTAAATCTAAGCCAGCAGATTTATTTTTTATTAATATTTTACCTTCTGATTCAAGAAAAGCCGGGATTTCTAATTTGCTCCATGTATTGTATAAAGGTATTGATTTGAAAAATTGAAAATCTTTGATACTTTGTGAAAAGATTTGTGAGGAGTATAAAATGTAAAAAATTAAGAGATACTTTTTTTTAATGAACATATAGTTTATTATTTTA
>JBDSHL010000112.1:0-3522 GCA_039918515.1 Saprospiraceae bacterium
CTTATTCAATATCTTGATATTGAGCCCAAGGTAACTTATTATATGCCTAATGCCTTTACTCCAGATGGAACAGGATCTAATGAGACCTTTGGTGGAGTTGGAATTACCCAATGGATGACCGATTTCAATCTTAGTATCTGGGATAGATGGGGTGGCAAGATATATGAAACTTTCAACCCCAATCAACCCTGGAATGGTCGATATGATAATACTGGAACATCTTTAGAATCAGGAGTTTATATATATAAAGTAAGTTATATAACACCTAGAAAGAAGCATATTAAACTCAAGGGATATGCCACTTTAATTAGGTAATTTATAGGGCAAAAGGATATAAATTTTTAGTTTATTAAACTTTGATATGCTATAAAAGCTTATTTTTGCGCTCTTTATTAGAATTTTTATTAAAAACTAAGCCATGGAATTAATTAAATACGTTGAAAATCAACTACTTGACATAAGCAGAATTCCTGAATTCAAAGCTGGCGACACTATTATAGTGAGCTACAAGATTATTGAAGGGAATAAAGAACGAATACAAGATTTCCGTGGTGATGTAATCAACATAAGAGGAGAAGGCAAAGCTAAGACCTTCACCGTTAGAAAAGTTTCTAATGGCATTGGAGTTGAACGTATTATGCCTTTGTGTTCACCTAACATTACTGAAATTAAGGTCATAAAAATTGGATCAGTGCGACGCGCTAAACTTTTCTATTTAAGAAACCTTTCTGGTAAAAAAGCAAGGATAAAGGAAGCAACACAAATTGTTACGAAGCCCGAATAATTAGTTTCCTGCTTTTATTCCAATTATTTATTTCTAAAAGCTTTCCAAGTATTCTCTAGCAATGCTGTTATGGTCATAGGTCCTACTCCACCAGGTACTGGGGTAATTGCAGAACATTTATTTTTTACATGTTCAAAATCGACATCACCAACGAGTCTATAACCCTTAGCATTTGAAGAATCTTCTATTTTATTAATACCGACATCGATTACAACTGATCCAGGACTAACCATATCTTCTTTAAGAAACTGGGGAATACCTAAAGCTGCAATTATTATTTGTGCCGATCTAGTTAAGTCAGCAATATTTTCAGTTCTACTGTGAGCAATGGTGACAGTGGCATTGCCAGGTCTAGTTTTTTTTGACATAAGCAAAGCGATTGGAGTTCCTACAATATTACTTCTACCCAACACTACACAATGTCTTCCCTCTGTTGGAATCTGATATCTCTCTAGCATTATCATAATTCCCATGGGTGTAGCAGGAAGAAATGTAGGTATTCCAAGTGCCATTCTTCCGAAATTATTTGGATGAAAACCATCGACATCTTTAGAAGGATTAATAGCGAGATTTATTTGCTCTTCATTAATATGTCGCGGAAGTGGCAACTGCACTATATAACCATCGATATCAGGATTCTCATTTAGACCATGAATAATTTCAAGCAGTTCTTTCTCTGTTGTTGATTCTGGCTTTTTGATCAATGTTGATGCGAATCCTACTTCTTCACAAGCTTTAATTTTATTTCTTACATAGGCTTGACTTGCGGGATTATCGCCAACAATTACTGCAGCCAAATGAGGAGATCTAAATTCTTTGCCACAAAAGTCAATAACACGGAGAGAAATTTCTTTTCTTATAACAGAAGAAAGCTTGTTACCATCTAATAAAATCATAGTTAAGAGTTGTCGCTTACTTTGAAACGATTCATTTAGTTTGTTTTGACAAATTTCCAATTTCTAATACTGGAATTTTTTTGGAGTTGTAATATATACATTCCTTCTTCTAATTGATTAGTAGAAATAGATGTAGAATTATGTGCTATGCCTTTCGATACAACAACTCCATTTGTAGAGAATATTGAGTATGAAGTATTGTTATCCAGATTTTCCAAAAAGATTTTTTCCCGAACAGGGTTTGGGTAAATCTCAATTTGGCCTAAATTATTTTTAGATGCAGAATGTGTGCCAACTGTTCCACAAAGAATCGGATTTGCATTCTGAAGCATAAATTTCAATACCTCAGCTGCATTGTGTACTGCATGTTGATTGCCTTTGTAAATCCAAGCCTTGTGATAATATTCATTTAAACCAATTTCGGTTAATCTCGGATCTATTAAACAGGATCCGTTTACATACGGAAACCTCTCAGTCACCCCAGCCAATGTCCAATATGGTCTACTATGCCCACACGGAACCACAGGATCCAGGTCCTGATGGTAAGAGAATATTGCGATATCATCTCCTTTCTCAATGATGTTCACATCTATGACTGCTCCGAAGAAATTAAATACTCCTTGAACTTTGGTATCATAACCATTTATAAATCTATTACCATTAATGGAGCCTAAATCATTTCTTGCTCTTCCATTGGCGATGGTGAAGTTTCCAGCCTCGATGGGTTTTTCTGAATCTTTATTAAAAAAAGCAGTGGCTAAGGCTACAATGGAACCAGCACTGACTCCTCCTACCCAAACTCTTCCTAGGTCAATAGAATCTTCCAAATTTCTTGATTTCAAGTACCTCAATGCACTTTTTCCATCCTGAGCTCCTCTAAATCCTGCCCGAATCACTTCAGCAGAATCATAAGGCAATATACTTATACCTTCGAATCCAATTCGATAATCTATGGTGGCAGCTACCCATCCTCTTTTGGCACATTCTTCACAAGTTAAAGCCATATCCTCTCTTTTCCCAGCTATGAATGCCCCACCAAATGCCCACATTACAAGTGGTCTTTTAACTTCAACACTTCCTACAGGATAGTAAATATCGATAAACAAGGAATCGTCATTTCCCTGATAATCTTTTTCAATACCAACAAATATTCCTTTCGTCGATCTAAAACCATATTTGGGTGTAACATAATCACACGTCTGAGAAAATCCTTGACCAATAAAACAAGTAATCACTATTAATAAAGTAAAAATTTTCATTCAATTTATATTTAGAAACAAAAGTAAAGCAATTTAAATTAGTACATGGGATGAACTGGTTTATTATTCAACACCAAATCAATTTTCTCGAGCATTTCGGAGTTCATTTTAGGAAGGAGTTCAATTGATTTCAAATTTTCCTTAAGCTGAACAAGTTTGGACGCTCCTATTATTGCTGTCGAAACATTCATATTTGAAACACACCATGCAATAGCCAGATTGGCCAAACTTATATTTAAATCTTTAGCAAACTCTGCTATTCTAGATACAATTTCTAAGTTTGCTTCCGTAAGATTTCGATCGCGAAGCCACTCTAATCCTTCCATAGAAAGTCTTGTATCCTTTACCAATCCATCAGCATATTTACCAGATAAAATCCCAGAAGCTAAAGGTGACCAAATGGTGTTACCTAGTCCTACAGTAGAATATAATTGAGCATATTCAACTTCAACTTTCTCTCTGGTCAACATATTATATTGTGATTGTTCCATTACAGGTGCAATAAGATTTCTTTCACGTGCAACCATGTGCGCTTCCATAATTTCTTGAGCAGACCATTCTGAAGTTCCCCAATATAATATTT
>JBDSHL010000113.1:0-1912 GCA_039918515.1 Saprospiraceae bacterium
ATTTATAATTTAGCGCTTTCTTTTAATCCATAATCCATGAGGCTTATTTCGATATTTTTAATTTTCAGTTTGAGTTTACTTTCTTTAGACGCTCAAATATGGGATCCAATCAGAGGCTGTGTCGTAGATGCATCGGGTGATTGTGTCTCAAACACAATACTTTCAGCACTTCCTTTCTTAAGAATTACTCCAGACGCGCGGTCTGGTGCATTAGGAGATGCAGGGGTAGCTTTAAGTGCAGATCCCAATGCAATTCATCATAATGCTGCTAGATTAGCCTTTGCCGATCAGAATTTAAGCATTTCAGCTACTTTATCTCCTTGGTTGAGAAATCTTGGAATAGACGACATTTACTTGTTTTATTTAACAGGATATAAAAAAATTGATGATCTTCAAGCTGTCGGATTAGGTGTGAGATTCTTCTCCTTAGGCAGTATCGATTTTAAAGATGCAAATGGAATGGATTTGGGGACAGGCAGACCTAACGAAATTGAAATTGTAGGATCTTATGCAAGAAAGCTTTCTCCGAAATTTAGTGCAAGTCTAAGTGCTAAGTATGCCAGATCAAGTCTTGCTTCTAATAGAACTATCGGCACAACGCAGATATTTCCTGCAACAACATTTGCTGCTGATATAGGTGTATTTTATAAAACCAAAATGGGCTCTAGTGGTAGAAGAAACTTCTTAAGTCTTGGAGGCGCAATTACCAATCTAGGTTCCAAAGTTTCTTATACACGCAATACTACTAAAGACTTTATACCCACTAACTTAGCTATAGGCGGAAATTATGAAATGAATTTTGATGATTACAATTCATTGAATGTGATGTTGGATATCAACAAATTAATGATTCCTACTCCTTGTCCAATTGGTGATACCACTTGTTTTGACCTGAATAAAAATCAAATTGCTGATTATCGTGAAAAGCCCTTATTCAATGGTGTCTTTGGATCTTTTAGTGATGCCACTGGAGGAATAAAAGAAGAGTTACAAGAGTTGGTGTATTCATTAGGTGTGGAATATTGGTATGACAAACAGTTTGCAGTAAGAATGGGTTATTTTCACGAACATGCATTAAAAGGTAACCGTAAATTCTTTACTTTAGGTTGTGGTTTTAAATATAATATTTACGGAATAAATTTATCCTATTTGGTTCCTACAAATATAACAAGAAGTCCACTTGCAAATACTTTGAGATTCTCCTTCATCTTTGATCTTGGAGCATTCAATAGTGAATCTACAACTACAACAGAGAATTAAATTAATTAAAAAAAAAGGAAACCAGTATAAGCCGGATTCTGTTCCCTATAAATAGGGCTCTATCATTTATCTAGGATCTTAATCACTTAAGACCTCCATCTGCCTACCCTTCCATCTGCTTTCACATATCTGAGTAAATAAACTATTACTAGTTAATGGATTTATTTGGCATTTCAACTTGCAAGGTTTATCCAATGAATATATTACTACATTCATTTGTGCGCTCTTACCACACATTTTCACCCTTATTCACCAGTTGGCGAACGGTCATTTTCTGTGACACTATCTAGCATTTTTTACAATGTCCACCTATTAAGTGGTGCAATACTCTTCGTTGTCCGGACTTTCCTCTTCAACATCCGTTGATATTGAAGCGATAGAACTGGTTTCCAGCATTTCAACAATAATCCTAAAGTTTAGTTCTAATCCAACATATCGTTTATTTGGCAGTACCTCTCAATACTGATTGCGAGAAGTTTGGTACTACCCTCTAGCTTGATTGAGGACCGCTAAAATTGCAATAATACCCTTAGAATTAAAAGTCAATCTTATTGAGACCCTATCAAATTTGTATGGTGGGCTATGGACTCCTGTATAAAATCGCTATGGAGACCACCAGTATAATTTATTGTATTATAATAATATGTTATAT
>JBDSHL010000114.1:0-10217 GCA_039918515.1 Saprospiraceae bacterium
TAACTATTCAGCCATGTATTAAAAAATACTCCAGAGGAGTAAAATATTTTTAGAGATGGATGAAATCCATCGTATTAATAGTAAAAGGGGAAGTTTTTGGCATGCATTTTTGCGATTTTAGCAAAAATCATGACAAAAACATTCAACGGCTGAATAGTTACTTTATTAGTAAAATTAGTTAAGTTTTACTATTCTTTTAATATATGTTTTGTTTGCACACTGAACTATAACATGATATACTCCATTAACTAGACAAGAAAGATCAATTTTCTCTGTGTTATTTGTTTTAACCAATACTTTTCCAAGTAGATTGCTTATATAAATTTGAAAGTTAACTTCATTCGGCAAATTAATATTCAAAATATTTTTTATAGGATTAGGATAAATCACAATATCATCATTTTCTGAATGACTACCATGTGTTGAATTTGCACAAATAACCGCATTCAATTTTTCCCAAATCTTATCTACTAAAATAATAGATACTTCACCATTATCAGAAGCATTGCCCATTCTTACTATTACTAAACCTTTACTTCTTGCAATACTCACGATCTGACCATTCTTACCAATTCCTGCAAACATATCGCTTGGTGCATGAGGTGCTATTGGTCCAGGAAAATCGATTTGAGAAGTAGGAACTTTGAAAGAAGTCTTTCCATTCAACCACCATAAATAACCATAGGAAGGGTTCAATGATTGTGATGTATTACTCATTTGTTCAATGTAACTTTCATCAGACAATGTTGTATCTTTATTCCATATACAATGGTTCTGAACTAATAATCCATAACGCGCCATATTTCTTACCTTACTAAAAAAAATATTATCAAAATCTACTTTTGCCCAGGCCCCATTAATTCCCGTTGATTTCGATAATTTATTGAATGTGTAATTATTTAAGGTCATCCCCGTTGCTTGAACAAGTACTTTTTCCAACAAAGTATAAGGTGCGTTATGATAGGCCCAACGTTGACCCGCATCTGCTTTATAGTTCAAACATATTTTATCTGTACAATGATTATCACTTACTCCATCATCCAGTCCGGAAGTCATAGTAAGTTGGTTCCATATTTTTATTTTGTCTTCTTGATCAGCAGTACAATTCGTCCATCCTTGGCCAAGATATTTGGAACTTAGGTCATTAATACTTAATAATTTTTCTTCCTGTGCTTTTCCAATTAAAAACGAAGTTAAGGTCTTTCCTGCCGACGCCCAATACCATAAACTATCCTTGGTAAATGTTCCAAAATATTTTTCCAACACAATCTTACCATCTTTCAACACGATGAATCCCTTTGTATTCTCTTGATCTAGAAAAGAATATAAAGGTTCAATTTCTTTTGTACACCAACCTAAGACCATTGGGGAAATAGTATCCCACTGAGAAGCATTATTGATAGGAGGAAAATAAAGGTTCTGCGCGTTCGTTGTAGTCCCTAACTTAATAAAGTAAACTACTAATAATAAACACAATTTATTCATCTCCTAATTGATTTTTCCTTTAGACCTTCAAAGTTAACCAAAGTTTAAAGATGTCAATAATATAATACTAGTAATTGGTGAATTATGTTTTTTGCAGAAACAATATCTTTGAACAATCGTTTAAGACTAATATTTAAGAAAATGAATGAAAATTACTTATATGATGAAATTTTAGAAAGCGTTGAATTCATCAAAGAACGCTTCGAAAATATTCCTGAAACGGCAATCGTCCTTGGTACTGGCTTAAGCAAATTGGTTAACCGTATTGTGATTATCAAAGAACTTAGTTACAAATTGATACCTCATTTTGTACCTACCACTGTTGAATCTCATCCTGGTAAATTAATTCTCGCTAGATGGAACAAAAAGAATGTAATTCTCTTGTCTGGTAGATTGCATTATTATGAAGGATACTCAACTCAAGAAGTTAGCTATCCAATTCGCGTACTTAAATTGCTTGGCATAAAAGACATTTGGTTAACCAATGCTAGTGGTACTGTAAATCCTGAATTTCAAGCTGGTGACTTGGTTTTTATAAAAGATCATATAAACTTTCATCCCGAGAATCCATTAAGAGGAATTCTAGATCCAAGATTGGGATTGCGTTTTCCGGATATGATGGAAGTATACAACAAAAAAATGCTCGGAAGCGCACAAAAAGCATGTGAGTCATTGCAACTTCCATTCAAGACTGGAATTTATTTTGGCTTGCAGGGACCTAGTTTAGAAACTCCAGCAGAATATCGTATGATTAGATTATTGGGCGCTGATATTGTGGGAATGTCTACCGTTCCTGAAGCCATTGTCGCGCACCAATGTGAATTAAATATTCTTGCTGCTTCCATTGTATCCAACTCAACTCCCGATCCCGACACTAGTCAAAAACAGAAAACCACGATCGAGTCAGTTATCGCTACGATGGAATATTCCTCAGAAAAACTATTTGATGTGTTTGAATTACTACTTAACGAAAGTGAATAATTCTTTTTTACATTCCAGCGAATTGATTTTCTAATTAAAATCTAAGTACTTAAGCGGAATAAATTTGATTCAATTCATTCATCAGTTTACCGTTATCGAATCTTTGTAATTCTAACCTTGACTGCCTTTCCAATTCTTTTCTCAACTGTGCATCATTTTGTAATCTTAAGATGGAATCTGCTAAATCTTCTGCGATGTTGCAATCAATAAAAACTCCTGCTTTTCCTGCTGCCTCCTCAACTGCGGAAGATTGATGTCCTAAAATTGGAATACCTGATGCCATAGCTTCAACCGCAGGTATTCCAAATCCTTCCATTAGACTAGGATAAATTAAGCCACAACTCCCTTGATATAATGCAGGAAGTTGATGAGCAGGAACATGATCCAGAAAAATAAATTTATTCATTAAATTATATTCACTAGATAAATTCATCATTTTTTTCTTCAGCTGACCTCCGCCTACAAATACCAGAGGAATTCTGTCGTTCTCCTTCAGAATTTTATAGGCTTTGAGAATTGAAATAATATTTTTTCTTTCATTAAAACTTGAAACGCATATCCAATATTCATTAGGAAGTGCAAATCTTTTTCTCTCAGCATCAATCGTATAATCTTCCAATTTCTGATAAAATATACTTTTGCAATTCTGATATAGGGTTGTAATTTTGGTAGGGTCGACATCAGTATATTTGATTAATTCCTTACTTGTAAATTCGCTTATGCTGATAATCTGATCAGCGTTTTTAATGGAATAATTCAACTTAGCCCAATAAATATTTCGATCAATCCAATGATAATCATTTTTCCTAGATAAAAAAATGACATCATGTATCGTAACCACTACTTTTGAATCTTTTCTATTTTTTCTAAATGGAATTTCAGCACTCAAACCATGGAATACACTTTGACTTGGTACTTTATTCATCAATTGAAATATTCTTGGTATTCCAAGTTGATTAGTATAAGAAATAATTTTAAATGGTTTTTGGTTAAAATTTGAATCGTAGACCGTTTCTTTATTTCCTGGTTTTAGTAAAAACAAATTGTCAGAAGGGAAATATTTGGAATATTCTTCAACCAGCCATCGGCCATAATTTCCCAATCCGGTATGATTGTAAAAAACCCTTTTTGCTTCGTAATATATATTCATAAAGATGTCCTAAAGGTAATATTTATTACCTTATAGAATAAAGCTTATACGAAAGTGAATTTATACTTAATTCAATGATTATAGGCATAATCCTTTAGACCTTATGATAAGAAATTTTATTTTGGAGTATTTTATATTTCTCGTCGAGATCAAATCTTGATTTCTTTAATATTTCAGATATCTTTGCGCCATTAAATCATAATTCATGGATTACCCGCATTTAAAATCTCTATTTTTACTCAATCAGGATATATGCTATTTGAATCATGGTTCTTTCGGAGCTTGTCCCAAGGAAATATTTGATGAATACCAGAGATTTCAATTGGAGTTAGAAAGAGAACCTGTTCAGTTTATTACTAAGAATGGGAATGAATATCTACTTCAATCAAGAATACAACTTGCTGAATTTATTCATTGTGAATACGATGATTTGGTTTTTGTAATGAATCCATCTTATGCAGTTAACATTATTGCCAAGAGCTTGGACTTAAAGCATGGTGATGAAATTCTTAGCACGAATATTGAATACGGTGCTTGTGACAAAACCTGGGAATTTTATTGCCAAAAATCTGGCGCCCTCTACAAAAGGCAAGAAATAAATTTTCCACTTCGCACTTCTTCTGAAATTGTAGAACAATTGTTTGCTGGTTGTACAAATCGAACCAAATTGGTTTTTGTAAGTCATATTACTAGTTCAACAGGCATACTTCTACCTATTAATGAAATATGTGTGGAAGCACATAGAAGGGGAATACTATGTTTTGTAGATGGAGCACATGCACCAGGACAGATAGATTTAAATTTAACTGAACTAGATGCAGATATTTACACTGGTGCTTGTCATAAATGGATGTTGACGCCTAAAGGAAGCTCATTTCTTTTCGTCAAAAAAGAAATTCAGGAACGTTATGATCCCCTTATAATAAGTTGGGGATATAAGGCCATGTTTCCATCACATTCTAAATTCCAGGATTACCATACAATTCAGGGTACAAGGGATTTCACTGCTTTCTTATGTATTCCTAAGTCCTTGGAATTTATGCAGAAATATGAATGGAATAAAGTGCGTTCCAGATGCCGGGCTATCGTGCAATCGAATGCTATCCGATTTTGTAATTTAATGGAGATGGCACCACTTACTTCGATAAGTGATGAATTTCTGGTTCAATTGTTTAGTATTCCAATACGGACTCCGAATCCAGAAGCTCTTTATAATCACTTATTTGACGAATACAAAATTGAAATTCCGGTAATGAGGCAAGGAGATGAAGTTTTTGTAAGATATTCAATACAAGCTTATAACAGTCAGGAAGATTTAGATAAGTTATATTCTGCACTTGAAGAAATTAAAACTAAAGCAATATTTATTCAACCTTAAAAAAAACATCTTAACATGTTTGAAAATAAAAAACATAAACTTATTTCCACGGCAAAGTTTAAAACCAGATTGCTAAAGTATTTTCTTTATGCTATTGCCATGTTGTCATTTTCCTTAGGTATAGGGATGATAGGATATAAATATCTTGGTGACCTACAATGGACCGATGCATTTCTAAATGCTTCAATGATATTAGCTGGAATGGGACCTGTTGATATGATGAAAACTGAGGCTTCAAAAATATTTTCCGGATTCTATGCTTTATTCTCTGGCATCGCCTTTCTTACAACAGCAGCTGTGCTTTTAGCACCCATTGCACATCGGTTCATGCATATCTTACAAATTGATGATGGTGAATAGAAATTAAGATCAATCCGATAGTTTAAACTTAACTGGCAAGATAACTTCAACATTAACTTTCTTTCCATTCAATGTTCCTGGATTCCATTTAGGCATATTACCTATAAGCCCAGAAACTGCATTATTAAATTCAGGAGCTATCGTTTTTACAAACTTATTAAAAAATAAATCTCCACTATCCATAACAATAAAACTAACAACTGTAGTACCTTCTTTATGGAGTTTCTTCATTTCTTCAGGATAGTTCATTTTTTCTCCAATAAATTTCATCATGGCTACTGAACCTCCTGGAAATTCAGGCATATGATCAACCAATGGATAATATTCAAATTCATCTTGAACTATTTGTATTTCTTCTTTCTTAGTGCCAGGGTCATAAATTGTAATAGTGTCAACATTCGAATACTTTAATGCGTGATAATCTTTAGAAACTTTTTCTTGTGAAGCACAAGAAAAACAAAGAATAAAGAACAAAGGAATGAAGGAATAACTTAAGGTTTGAATAAGTGTTGATTTTTTATGAAACATCATAATTCTTGATTTTAAAGGTGATGAAATAAGTGAATGAATCATTGAGAATTTTAAGCTAGAAATATGTGACAGATCCAACAATAACGAAGCATATTGTCGCTCAGAATAATTCTTTAGAATGGATGCATCTACTTGGAATTCATGGACCAATTTTATTTCTTTTCTATACCAATAAAGAAATGGGTGAAAAGGAAATACAATGAGTAAAATACTTAGAAACAAAATATCCCAATGATGACCTCGAAGGATGTGTTCTTTCTCATGATCTAAAATCAATTGATAATTTGATTCACCCTTGAACTTCATTGGAATTGCGATCGTTCTAAAAAACGAAAACGGAATATGATCTTCTTTGAGATGCACCAAGTAAAGTTGATCTTTCTTCTCAGATGGCACATGGATAAGTTTCAATATTCTTATAACAGAAGTCACAAACTGAACTCCAGAAATAAATACCAGAATCAGATAGATAAGCCATGTCCAGTGGATGTTCTCAAACCCTGTCAATGAAGATTTGTGTGTTGAATAAATGATTACTTCTTGAAGTCTTATACTTAAATTTTGAATTGAACTTGCTTCAAAAAGACTATTTTGACTATACGGGTTTGGAATCAATGGAATTATCAAGCCAGCAATAATAGTAGTAAGAAGATAGATTCTATTTATAGAAAAATAAGTAGACTTCTTATAAAAAAATTGATATGCTAACAAAAAAATAGCCCATACGATACTTACTGAAATCAGGTAGGTTATCATGTTTTCTATTTTGATTTTTTAATTAATTCATTTAACAGTTTTTGCAATTCCATTTCATCCATTTCTTCTTCATTTACTATAAAAGAAACCAACTCCTCAGGTTTATTACTAAAGTATTGTTTGATCATATTTCTAAGTTGAATAGAGGCATATTCTAATTTACCAATCTCTGTATAATATTCATAAGTTTTTCCATAAGCCTTAAAATTTAAGTAGTTCTTATCGATGAGAATTCTGAGAAAAGTAGAGACGGTAGTTGGAGCAGGTACACTAACTTTCTTATTGTTCTTCTTGAGATAATCCATAATCTGACTCATCGTACAGGGCCCAATCTTCCAGATGATCTGCATAATGCTTTCTTCACGACTGGTAAGCAATTCTCTTTTCATATAGCAAATATATGATTCATTTAGTTTATGAACTAATTATTTAGTTATAAGTATTAAATATTTATTTAATTAATGCGTAATATATTAATATACAATACTTTATCCTACGAAACTCGAATCATTCGCGCCATATAAAATCCGTCGAATCCGCTTTCGGCAGGGGAAATAATTCGTTCTTCTTCCAATTCAAACGAAGCATTGCGCTTGAGAAACTTAAAAATTTGTGTTTGATTTTCCGTAGGAAGAATACTACAAGTGGCATAGACCATCTTTCCTTTAATTTTAACCATACGGGAATAATTATCTAAGAGGTCGGACTGAATTATTCTTACTCTATTGATAAAATCAAGATCCAGTTTCCACTTCGCATCAGGATTTCTACGAAGAACTCCTAGACCACTACAAGGAACATCCAGCAATAATCGATCAGCAGATTGATCCATTCTTTTAATTACTTTAGTACTGGTTATTGCTCGTGTTTCAATAATTTGTATGCCATTTCTTGATGAACGTTTGCGCAATTCTTGTAACTTCCAATCTTCGATGTCCATTGAAATTAACTGTCCTTTATTTTTCATGAGTGCTGCAATGTGAATGGATTTACCACCAGCACCTGCACACGCATCAATGACTCTCATTCCTGGTTCAAGCTGAAGAAATTCAGCAACCAGTTGTGATGAAGCATCTTGCACTTCAAAAAAACCATTTTTGAATAAATCCGTGCTGAATACATTTTTCCGACCATTAATTATTAAAGCATCATTGTGATTGGCTGATTCAGTGCAATTGATTTTTAATTCAGCCAAAAGATCAATGATTTTGGCCTTAGAAATTTTTAATGTATTAACTCTTAGCACAATAGGTGCGACTTTATTTAGTGCAGACAATTCCGATTCCCATTGCTCACCTAATTCCATAACTCCCAATTCATCCATCCAATCTGATATGGATTCTCTCAGCACACGCACATTATCTGCTCTTACCAATCTTTCATTAATCTCTACTTTATCCAAGGCTTCAAATTCCTTCCATTCAGGCAATTCTTCACCTTTTGAAATCAAATAAGCTCCAATGAGTTTCCACCAATTTGTTTCGTCCTTAACAACAAATGAGAATTTTCTATAGTATCGCACTAGATCATAACAAGTCTCAGCAATAAAACTGCGATCTCTTGCCCCTAAGATTTTATTTGTCTTGAAAATTTTTTCTAAGGCCTTGTCTGTATAAAGATTTTCTTCGAAGACTTTTTTAAGGGCATCAATTACAAATTGAACTAAGACGCGATGAATTTTTATTTCCATTAATAAAATCTATTTTAGAGCGAAGATAGTTAGTAGTTGTTAGTCATCAGTCGTTAGTCATCAGTTAGTCATTAGTCGTTAGTCATTAGTCGTTAGTCATCAGTCGTTAGTCATTAGTCGTTAGTCGTTAGTCATCAGTCGTTAGTCATTAGTCGTTAGTCATCATACCTATATTAGGGACGCACACCTACTGCCTATTTGCCTAATACCTACTGCCTATTTACCTACTGCCTATTTACCTACTGCCTAAATGCCTACTGCCTAAATGCCTACTGCCTATTTACTTACTGCCTAAATGCCTACTGCCTAAATGCCTACTGCCTAAATGCCTACTGCCTATTTGCCTACTGCCTATTTACCTACTGCCTAATTGCCTACTGCCTATTTGCTTACTGCCTATTTGCTTACTGCCTATTTACCTACTGCCTCATTGCCTAATACCTACTGCCTGATTGAATATATTCACGTGTTTCTTGATAGAGTCTCGATTAGAATAATAAATAGAAGCATCAATAGTAAACTTTATATGAAAAAATTTGTAAATTAGGAACTGAGAGTTTACTTTTGTATTGATATTAGTCTTAATATCGACCATTTATATTCAACTAATTTAAAATTATACGTATGAAAAACAGTTTTTTAAACCTTCTATTTTGCTTCTTTTTAGCAAGCAGTCTATTTGCTCAGGATTACCCTAGGCACGTATTGACTGTAAAATCAGCTTGGATCAATTTCAAGGCGCCCAACAATGACAACAAAAGGATCTTTAATGATCTTAACCCAGCTTTTGAAATTGGATATGGATGTAACTTCCATAAGTTATTGTCTCTCGATATACCTATTAGATTAGGAGTCGCTCACTTTCCAATTTATAATGATTCATTAAAAAATGTTACCCGTTATACTCCAAATCAGTTCTATGGTGGAATTGATGCGCTTCTTAATCTTCATTTATGTAGAAATTGTGCAGTAAGCCCTTTCCTTTATGGAGGAATTGGTGCTGTAAGTCAGGATAATGATAAATTCTACGCTCAAGCACCTTTGGGTCTTGGAATTAACATCAGACTTTTCGAGATGACTCACCTAACTTTACAAACGGATTATAGAGTTGCTTTTGAGGATGGAAAAGATAATTGGCAACATGCTTTTGGTATTCGTACCGGAATTGGCAAACCGAAGGATACAGATAAGGATGGTGTTCCTGATAAAAAAGACCTTTGTCCTGATGTATTCGGAACTATTATGGGTTGTCCTGATAGTGATATGGATGGAATAGCAGATAAAGATGATAAATGCCCACAATTGGCTGGAGTTATTGAGAATATGGGTTGTCCTGCTGATTCAGATCAAGATGGTGTTTATGATGTAGATGACATGTGCCCAACAATTGCTGGTACAGTTAAAGGTTGCCCAGATAGAGACAAAGATGGCATTGCTGATAGTGAAGATAAATGCCCAGATCAAGCAGGACCAGCAGCAACAATGGGCTGTCCTGATAAAGATAGAGATGGGATTACTGACAAAGATGATAAATGTCCAGATCAAGCTGGAACTGCAGCAACAATGGGTTGTCCTGATAGAGATAAAGATGGTGTAGCTGATGCAGATGACAAATGTCCTGATGTTCCAGGTACATTCCAAGGTTGCCCCGATAGTGATAAAGACGGATTTCCAGACAATGTAGATAAATGTCCAAATACACCAGGAGTAGCTCCAAATGGTTGTCCTGCAATCAAAGTTGAAGACAAAAAAATATTAGACGTTGCAATGAGATCTGTTCAATTTCAAACAGGAACTGCAATTATTACAAAGGCTTCTAATAGTAAGCTTGATGAAGTAGTAAGTGTACTTTCTCGATATCCAGAAATGAACCTTTCTGTACAAGG
>JBDSHL010000115.1:0-4829 GCA_039918515.1 Saprospiraceae bacterium
ATATTAATTATAATTCTTCCAAAATACTAGATTTGATCAAAGACAAATTGATTAGTGATGAAGTTAAAATCAGTATGAAGATTCTAGCTGCAAGAAAATAAGTACGGTGGGTCTAACCCGCATTAATGGAACTTACAAATTTGTAGAATATGATGTATAACCTTGTTGCGCCTTCATTAGTAAAATCCAATGGATATATAAATTAAAATTTATATATAAGGATCTGGTTATCATTAATCTGAAAGCATTTAGAGGGAATTATGAAATAGAATTTTGTAGTCAAAGTTAAAAGGTCTATAAAGACTTGTACTTCAGCCATTATGTGGACAGACTCCCTGCCATTTGGCTGGACACGGCTGGAGAATTTGTACCGCTAATATGGTCAACCCATGGTGAGAATGACTGAACGATTTCCGGATAGCGGAATTTCTTACGATCCCTCTACTTGAGGAGGAAAAAAGTGAAGAAACCGCGAAAGCGGCTCGAGGAAACTTTAGGATTTGATCCGCCAGCAGGCGGATTGGCTTGCAATAAAAAGTCTATTTCATAATGCGCTGGTTTAAGGAACAAGCTCTTCTATTAATTCAAGGGTAGTCCTAAAAGCTACAAATTTTCCTTCATATCGAGAAGTATGATCTTTCTGTAATGTGGAAGAAAGATGGGTGCGATAATGATCTAATACTTCTTGAGATTCACAATCGTATTGAATGGCATAAGTACTTCCATCTGTTTCGTCAATAAGCAATTTGAGTATTCTGCATTTTAAGAAAGAACCTGTGTTTAGAACGTCTGGAATGTGATGAGATTTCATCCAAAGCAACCAATCGGATTCAATTTCGAGATTAATTTTAACAGTGACATTGTAGATGATCATAAATTGGATTAGGGTGTAAATTTAAGTACTTAAATTTATCTTACTAGTAAATGGTCAAAAGAACGAAATATGCTCATCGAGCTTTGAATAGCTATAAAGTATTCATTTACAATAAAAGTGTGAAATGGATTGGCAAAGGTTAAGAATTTAACCCAACTTTATTCAAGTAAAAAAGTCTAATTTATCGGGTTAAGGATTTATTATTGTAGTATTCACTGTCCAATAGGTATGATAAATATCCCTCCATTTTCTTGGAATACTTTGTAGTGTGCAGAGTTGATAAGTCACTTAATAAAAACTTCATTCAACTAGACTAAATCTTCATATATCAATATTAATATTATTTGGAATAGTATAAAAAGAAGAATTACCTTTAGCTCCTAGTTATTCTGTTCAAATAAAGCTTAATACTTATGAAATCTCAAGTATTGTTTTTCCCAAATCGAATTAACCTTGCAATTTTAATAATATCCTTATTTGGATTTTCTACCGTTGTAGCAAACTCACAATCTAATGTAGTTCCGGCAGGAAGCAATGCAAGTTCTGGTTCTGGTTCTATAAGTTTTTCAATAGGGCAAATCGATTACACCTCCACTTCTGGATCATCAGGAAATCTGAATCAAGGATTACAACAACCCTATGAGTTCTTCATAATTACAGGTACTGATGAAGACTATATAAAACTATCAACCAAAGCATTTCCAAATCCAACTAACAAAATTATATACTTGGAGATTGATGAAATAAAATCGGGTAAATTCAATTATAAATTGTTTGACATACACTCAAAATTGTTGGAGAGCAAGTCGCTATATCTGAATCAAACTATTATTGATATGAGCCAGATGATATCTGGAACTTATTTACTTATAGTGTATCGCGACAATGGACCAATTAAAACTTTTAAGATCATAAAAAACCAATAATATGAGAAAGATAATTCACTTGCTTTTTGCATTTGGGATGGTATTCAATTTGTTTGCTCAGGCTCCTAACAAAATGAGTTACCAGGCCATATTGCGAAATTCCAATAACCAGTTGCTTGTCAATTCTTCTATTGGCATGCGCATAAGTATTTTGAAGGGAAGTTCTAACGGACCTTTGATCTTTTCTGAAATTTTCAATCCGAATCCAATGACCAATTCCAATGGCTTAGTAAGTCTGGAAATCGGATCTGGAATCGCAATTATAGGAAGTTTCGCAAGTATTGATTGGTCGAATGGCCCTTATTATATAAAAACCGAAACGGATCCGATGGGTACTACCAATTATACACTTATTGCAACTCAAGAATTGCTAAGTGTGCCTTACGCAATGTATGCTGCCAATAGTGCCAATTATTCAGCAGGTCAAGGCATTCGTATTCAGAACAACGCCATTTCATTGGACCAACAAAACGCACAGGATGGTCAGATTCTCAAATGGAATGGTGCTGCTTGGTCGCCAGGAACCGACAATACAGGAACGAACTATACTGCAGGACAGGGAATTGATATCTCGAACAATTCAGTTTCACTTTCCAAACAAAATGCATTAACGGGGCAAGTGTTGAAATGGAATGGAATGGCATGGACTCCTGCAGTGGATAGCAATTCCGCAAACCTATGGATTTTAAATGGAAATAATGTCTTTAGAAATACCGGATTTGTGGGAATAGGAAATAACAATCCTTCATATCCATTGGATGTAAGATTAAGTCGAAAAAATGGAATACTTAGAGTAATGGATGAAACTATTGATACCTCTTATCGTTCACCGGTTAATTTCTCATATCACTCGAGTGCCAATTCAGGAGTTGGATTGGTCTCTAGCGGTGGAAAAAATCCATTTAAAAATTTAGATTCACTAACCGTAAATTTAAAAACATCACATATTGGCATTTTAGCTGGAGGTGATGACTTTGGCATTGCAGGATCTGGAAATACGGGAGTTGTTGGTACAGGAATAGACGGAGGCAGATTTTTTGGAAAAGAATATGGTTTGATTTGTGATAGTAAAGAATATGGGTTATTAATTTTTAATAAAAAGGATGAGCTAGGAATTGTAACCATTCGTGGAAAAGCAGAATTTTATAATGATGTTGCAGTTTCAAGTAGAAATCCGGATGTAGTTTTTCCTGTAGCCAATTATTCTGAAACTACAGACAATGCTGGTTATTTTATTCTTTGGGGACCACAGGGTAATCCAAATATTGTTGCTACTACCTTAGCAGGAAATCCGGAACATGGATATTTAACTCTTTTTAATGGAACAAGTGCAGAAGCGGGGATGTATTTGGATAACAACAATCGTGGAGTCATCTTCGGAGATATAAAAAGTTTTAGAATGAAACATCCAGAAAAGCCCGGAAAAGAAATTTGGTATGCTTCATTGGAGGGTCCTGAAGCAGCAGCTTATATAAGAGGTACTGGCGAACTCATTAATGGAGAAGCAACAATCCAATTTACAGAAGATTTTCAATTGGTTTCCAATTCAAAAACAATGACTGTTAACCTAACACCTATCTCTGCTGATTCCAAAGGACTTGCATTAGTGGAAAAAACGAATACTGGATTTCGGGTTAAAGAATTATTTTCTGGAACAGGCAATTATGCATTTGACTGGGAGGTAAAATGTGTTCGAAAGGGATATGAAGATTTCAAGGTTGTCCGTGATGAAAAAGAATTAGAAACCAAAATACCTATTCGGGAAAAAACTTTCAGTAGTGATTTGTCAAAATATAAAAGCAGGTTGCCGTTGAATCGGGAGAAATAAATAATGGTTATCTTGCAAGAACAACTTTAATAGTTATACTTCCTCTTCTAACAAAATATATTCCAGCAGGCCATGAGGATGTATTGACTGCATCAGAATTGATAAAGGCTGAATGAAACATCAAATTTCCAATAGAATTGTAGATGTAAATTGTTCTTGTGGTTTCCTCTGCCGATTTAATGTTTAACCCGAACTATGCAATAGACTTTTTATTACGAGCCAAAATGCCTGCAGACATTAGCACTTCCTCATATTTTTATCCTCACCATGGGGGTTACCATGTTTGCGGTAAAAATATTCCGGGAGCACTAATCTTTATTGGCCTTTTGGCTCTCACAACAAAACTCTATTACATAATTCGGGTTTAATATCAATGTGATTTTTAAATTATTGAAATAATTTAAAAATCTTGTCCCTTCTTTTAAGATGGGACCGCTTCGTATAACTTTATACAGAATTGAGTTAAGCTAAAATTGTACTATACAACTTTTCAAAGCATAATAAACTATGAATTTATTAATCGAATTTGAAAATGATAAATCACTCTCTTAAACACATCCTTTTCGCAATAAAAAAAATATTTTTGCTATTTTTTTAATTTTATGGATGCAATATTTCTACCAATAATTCCACCCTCCAATATGCCTAATTCAATAGATGGTCGAAAATGAATTCCACCGTATAATCTAGAAATGGCGGTTTCACTGGCTAATAAAGCAAATGAACTGAAAGTACGTGGAGAACCATTAATGTCTGTTCTAGATTCATGTGTATTGTCTGTTATCTTATAGTGGTAACCGAAATATTCTTCAAGCACGGCCATAGAAGCAGCTGTCTGCATGGAATGACCACTAGTATGTTCAGGAAAAGGAGGCGTATTGAGTAAAGTACTGTAATTCGGATCAATGTATTTCTTGATATAAGTAACTGGTCTGAGTAGATTGAAGATATATTTGCCTTTCCAGCAGGATACAAACGCATCATGTACAGCCAATCCGACTTTTGAATATACTTCTGCGGCTAAGGCAAGATTTGCAGATTCATTCTTCAACACGATTCCTGTAACTGACATGGAATGTCCTGGGGGTGTGGCCGTTAATCCTGGATCATCACTCCAGTACTTTGCTATAATTCTTTGCTCAGGAGTTAAATTATTTCCAATGATATAAACTTCATTGGCTTGAAGATAGAAAACACTCTT
>JBDSHL010000116.1:0-2022 GCA_039918515.1 Saprospiraceae bacterium
ATTAGCAGTACTCTTTTATTGAGCATCATGTCCCTAGGAAAGAATTTTGAATTTTTTAATAGACTATTATTTGATAATTTGCCATATCTCAATAAGTTTAGAGCACCAAGTTCAATGCTTACTATAATAGCCTTGCTTGTAGGTACTATGGCCTTCTACACATTATCTAAAATGATCAAAAGTGCTTATGATCAAGATAAAATCAAAAGGGCTTTAATGATTAGTTTTGGAATACTCGCTTCAATCTGTGTTTTTTTCTGGATTATAGGTCCTGGATTTTTTGATATGAGCAAAGGGGAAAATAATGAACAGACAAAAGTATTGGTTGAGATTCGCGAAGCAATGATGACAGGAGATGCCTTACGCGGATTGATCATATTATTGATTGGTTCTGGTTTAATATATTTTTTTAATGCAAAAAAAATTGGATCAAATATTTTTTTAGCCGCATTTGGAGTAGTGATGTTGTTTGATATTTATACAATCAATAATCGATATTTATCTCATTCTGATTTTATGACGAATAAGGCCAGTCAATCCATTTTCAAACCTCGAAATGTGGATAATCAAATTCTATTGGATAATTCCTTAGGATATAGAGTATTCGATTTAACCATAGATACTTACAATAGTTCGATTCCTTCTTATTATCATAGAACTATTGGCGGTTATCATCCTGCCAAATTGAGAAGATATCAGGATCTTATTGATCATTGTATTGATTCAGAAAAAACAATGTTAGGTGGACTTTTGAAAACCTATACAGGAAATCCAGATGACAGTAATTTTGTAAGAGGAATGTCTCAGTTACATGTATTAAATATGTTAAATACTAAATATTTTATATTAGGTGAGCAAGGTAAGGAACTTGCATTTCCAAATAATAATGCTTATGGCACTTCTTGGTTTGTAAAAGATGTAAAATGGGTAAATTCTGCGGATGAAGAAATTGATGCATTGAAATCAACGGATCTAAAGACAACTGTAGTAATACACAATGAATGGAAGCAATCAGCAGGTGTTCAAGGTGATGGATTAGGTTCAATTAAATTAGTGGAGTATATGCCAAATTCATTGAAATATAATAGTGAATCGGCAACAGAACAAATTGCTGTTCTTTCGGAAATCTGGTATGGCCCAAATCTTGGATGGACTGCATCGATTGATGGAAAATCAACCGATTTGTTTCGTGTTAATTATGCACTTCGTGGCGTAAGAGTTCCTGCAGGAAAGCATGAGATCCTACTTAATTTCAAGCCAACTTCATACTTTCTTGGAAAAACATTGGCATCTATATTTTCAATTTTATTGATTGGGATAATGGGAGTGTGTGTCTGGATGTATTCTAAAAAAGATAAACCTATTGAGTAACTGTTTAGATTATTTTAATTTCGATTCCAGAAGGATATGGGAATCGTAAGAAAGCAAAGTTTCTATTCCTCGATATTTGTATATGTATCCATGTTTATTGGATATATAAATCTTATCATTCTAATGCCTTATTTCTTCACGCCAGAAGAAATAGGGATGACACGATCCATACTAACTTTAGCTGTGGCATTTGCTCAGCTTTCTGAATTAGGAACCACTTCAATTATTTATAGATTTTTCCCGATTTATAAAAAGAATGAAGCAATGGATTTTCTAAATATCATTGTTCTTATACCCTTGATTGGATTTGCACTATTTCTTTTTATTGCTTTGGTCTTTAAGGATTGTTTATTTAAGTCTTATTTTGATGCAAGTCCAGAGTTGAAGCAATATATTCACTTGATTTTTTATCTCACTTTTTTTACGCTTATTTCCGCTATTGGTACCAACTTTTGTGTAGTTCATTTAAAGACTGTATTTCCTAAAGCTGTCAATGAACTTATTCCTAAAGTCGGCAATACCATACTTATATTACTGTTTGCAAAAAAGACAATTAATTTCGATCAATATTTTTTTTGGTTTTGTACTTTAACTACTCTAACATCCATTATTATTTGGATATATATCGCTCAAATAGGGGCTTTAAATATA
>JBDSHL010000117.1:0-7062 GCA_039918515.1 Saprospiraceae bacterium
TTTAGTTTTGAGGTCTTTTGAAAGAATGGTTAATAATGCACTTCCATAATCTGCTTTCTCTTTTCCATGCTGTTCAAACTCAACAATGTGCCTGCCAATTTCCCAGTTGGCTTTCACTAATTCGGTATTCACCGCTTTAAAAGCATTCTGCCGAGCCGTTTCAATGGTTTGGCCAATGTTATTGAGTAGATCGGTGTATTTATTTTTAATTGGCTTCATTATCTTCTTGTTAGAACTATATCAATTTCGTCATGATCAACAACTAAGTCACCTGACCAACCGAGGTTTGAGTTTCTTTTGTCTTGTCTTGTCAGTAAAAACTAAACGCTATCAGTGTCAGAACAAAAGTGTAAGATGTTTCATTTTTAGTATTAATTTAAATAGTACTGTTATCGTTGTCAGTATTCAGCCTAACCGCTAATGCCAGAGTGTGAAATACTCTGCTAAGCCATAGGCTGTACTTACGTTTGAGCGATTTTAAATTTCCAATTTGAATATTAATATAAAAAATCAAAGATTTCAGTCCCTGATATTCTCCAATCATCGCAGTGCAAAATTAATTAAAAATAAAATATTTATGAATTGACCTTGTGTATTTGAAATCTATGGGCACTCAAGTTATGTGAACAATTTCGGATTGGAAGACTTATTACACTCGAACGTAGGCACATTTATCGCGTTTAAGCATGAGCCTATGCTTAACCAGGGTATCTATTATAAGAGCCAATACCTTTAAGAATTTATACATGAACCAAATTAATAGTTGATAGCTCGATGCCAATCTCATGTATTGCATTTATTATTCTTTCAGTTTGAAATTGTGATGGTTTCTTTTTTCCTTGAACATATTGAGAAAGCAATGTTGGATTCATTCCTATTTTTTCCGCAATAACTTTAGCATTTAATACTCTATAATATTGAAAAAACTGTTTGAAATCAATATGGTATTGTATTTTGAAACTTGATGACGATTTATTTCCATCCTCAAAATATAATTGAGTAGCTTCATAAGCATTTCCAATGAGTTCGGCTAAATTTTTTCCAGTTGTATAAATTGGTAAATCTTCTGCATAAGCAGAAAATCCAGACCTAGTTTTCTCTACAATTAATCCAACTTTCTTTTGTTTTTTCATTTATCACCTCTTATTTATTCCTGCTTCTTTAAGAATTTTTAATTCAAGTCCTTTTCCAATTTCTTGACTTCCGTGATTTGGAAAAATAATTACATTTGTTTTCAGAGAATGCTTTAGTTTTATATGAGAACCTTTTTGCTTAATTGGATACCAACCAGCTTTAATTAATATCCTATATAACTTGGAACATTTCAATTCAACAAAGGTAAACAATTATTGACCTATTCTAAAATATTTTTTTACTAATTTTTTTAGGCATTGGCTCTAGGGCCAAAGTGTGAAATAACCCTTTTGGGGAAAAAACCTTTAAATTAGCCGTTATATTTCCTTTGATATACATTATTCTTAATATATGCTATTCCATTTTCATTTGGCCTTGACTAAGAAATATTTGATCTTGCCTTAGAGTCTTTAAATGAGTACATTTCAAACAAAATAAGTACTTCTCTTGAATTCTGAAGACCATTTATTGAGCGTTTGAATTAATTCTGGGACTCCGAGTTTATTCATGGAGCGGTTGATATTAGTGGCACAATCTGAGCAACGTAGTATTCATAGTTCATCTTACGGAAGTCACACCATTCATTGGCGGGAAATACTTAGCTGTTGGGCGCTGTATTTTTATTCGTGTTTCAGTATTATTTGTGTTGTTAGTTTTTCTTTTTTGTTGGTCAAGATAGTAATAAAATATTGTCCTGTTGCAATATCTAAAAGTGAAATTACTTTTTGGTCTGTCGAGATTGATTTTAATATTTTTCCATTTAGGTCTGCTACAATGATTGTCTTGTTGCCGTCCAATGGAATTGTTATAAGGTCATTTGTCGGATTTGGGAAAACTAAAAATTTGTCAACTTCTTTACTGACTCCTATGCCTGACGTAGAGCCACTTTTTATAGCTCTTTTAGTTATCTTTTTTGTAGAACCGATGTCAAGTCGCATAAAATACATACCGTCCAATAAACTGTCACCGCGTAAGTTTATATTGTATGAACCACTAGGTAAAATTGTCGAGTCAAAAAAGGTCTTTATGGTTTGTCCAACTAAATTAAAAACTCTTAAAGTAATTGTGTCTGATTGAAATATTTCAAAATGAATTGTTGTTGCAACGTTAAATGGGTTAGGAGACACACTTAAGCTGTCTACAATTTGAGAAAAAGTTGTGCCAACACAAGAGGTTAAAAGTGATACTAATACTAGTTGTTTTATTTTTTTCATTCTCATCAATTGTTGATTAGTAGTTGGTACTGATTTATTTTTATTTACTACAAAAGCCAAAAACAATGGAGTAAATTTTTAGGCACGATCATATGTATCCAATGTCATCTCGTTTTCATTTAATTTTTCGGTGTGTTAAGTCTCTTGCAGAATGATGAATCGTCAAAATCACTACTTCGTGATCATTTAGTACCTTGTAAATTATTCGATAGTTACCCTCTAATATTTCTCTAATTGTTGGAATTCCGATTTCGTTGACTTCTTTACCAATGTATTTAGAAATTTTTAATTTTTTAGTTTTTTGTCGAATTCTAATGATTTGCCTATTAGCATATTGTTTTGAATCCTTTGAGATATAATCAAATATTTTTTGAAGCTCATTTGATGCTAATTATAACCAAATTAGTCGAACCATTTCTGCATTCTTTTGTCCAATTCAGCTTCGGAAACAATTCTTCCTTCATCTACATCTTTAAGTCCTAGATTAACCTTTTCAACTACAATTAATCTTTCTATGAGCTCATCTAATGAAAATTCTTCACGCAATTCTTTAATTTGTTTATTTACTACTTCTTTTGTTAGCATACTTTGATAGTTAATTGTTTAGTGCAAAAATAGCTAATTATTCAGTATTTATTGAATGCAAAACTACGCCATAGTGTGAAATAACCCATTTCAAATAACAAACTCATAAAATCAACCTATATTTTTCCTTTGTAATGCATTATTCTTAATCTTTGACATTCCATTTTCATTTGGGCTCGACTAAGAAATATTAAATCTATCTTTAGAGGCTTTAAATGAGTCCATTTTAAATAAAAATAACCTTCTCTTGAATTCTGAAGTCCAATTTTTTAGCCTTTCAATTAATTCTCCCACCCCTAGTTTATTCATGGAGCATTTGATATTGGTGGCACAAACTGTGCAACATATTATGCATTGTTCGTCCTACATACGTCCCGCCATTCTTTGGTGGGAAGTACTTAGATGTTAGCTGAAATTATGGCCATTTAGTGAGTCTATATACATTTCTAAAACCTGTATGTGCGCTTGTCGAGTTTTCAATGGAAAATCTCTGTCTTGCAACCTTGTCGCAAGAGTCTTTGAAACTCCCACCAAAAACAAGACCACTAATATTCGTTAATTCACTAGCATTGCCTTTTAGATGTGTAATAACGTTTTTGTCGCATTTAGAGCAATAAGCTTTTTGCAAAGGTTCAGGACCATAAGGCAATGTGTCATTCTTAAATTTTATGTTTTCATAGCAATTTAAAGAAAACACACCGGTACATCCAGATTTGTTTGGCTTTTTGATCACTTCAGTGTTTTTGAAGTCAAGCATTGATGAATAAATATTAGTGTCGGGCACTTCGTATTTGAAATAATATTTGAAGCGAGGGTCTGGTTTAATATTATAATATTTACCTGTAAAATATTTTTCGATTGTAAAAACGGAGTCTTTATTAACTGAATTGAACAGCTTTATTACTTTGTTTTCAATTAATATTAATTGCATAACCCTATCAGATCTCCATTTAGAGTAGTTGTCGGCTTGTGATTTGGAAATCCCCACAACAGGGTAGTCATAGTAAGATGGATGTCTGAAATAAAACTCTGAAAAAATGTGATATTTTTTCGGCAACTTCAGCCATACCGTTGTGTCGGGAAGTGCTTTTGAATATTCTTCAGATTTTTCTCCACAAACCCAAAATGTCCAGTATACATACATTAGATAACTGAAGTTTGTAATTTCGGTTTTATCGAAGAATAAACTGTCGTTAACTTTTATTGTTCCAGGTGGGATTGAATACTTTTCAACTGTTAATTCGGTCGAGAGCTTTTGTGTCGAACAAGACAGTGAAAGGATAAAAACACTTAATATTATTTTTACGGTTTTGTCCACCATAATTATGACTAACGTTTTATAAATTGTTGATTTTCAATTCCTATTTTTCAAATTGTTAACTCTTGAAGTAAAGGTTAATTCGAAATTGGGTTGGTTAGAAGCTAACGGATTGCTACTTTACGAAGTCCGCTAGGATAGTATAAAGTCGCAGTTATGGCACATGTTATTTTTCAATCCAGTCTTTTAATTGTTTCAATTTGGCTGTGTTTTCAAAAATGTATTTGCTTACATTCTCAGAATTAGATGATTGAGAAATATAGTAAGTTTAAGCTTCCAGATTGTTTGATTGCATCGGATTATAAAATTTTGAAATGTAAAAATCCCCTTGGCTAAGCATTGCCTGTGCCTATACTTGAACGATTATAAATTTTCAATTTGAATATTAATATAAAAAATCAAAGATTTCAGTCCTTGATATTCTCTAATCATCGCAGTGCAAAATTAATTTAAAATAAATATTTATGAATTGATCTTGCATATTTGAAATCTAAGGGTACTCAACTTATGTGAACAATTTCAGGTTGGAAACCTTATTACACTCGAACGTAGGAACATTTATCAAGCTTAAGCGTGAGAATAAGCTCAGGCAGGAAAAAATACTCTCTTGCAAGCTTTTGTTGTAGCGTTGCTTTGAGCTGCTTACAAGTATATTTTTTTGTGCGTTGGCTTTCATGCAATTTGTTCTTCAAGTAAATCTTTCCATATTATAAATCCCTTTTTTTCGTCTGTATAGTGGTGCAAAATACGACTAAAATTAGTTGGTTGATTTTCAAGGAAAACCTGTCTGCCTTTGTTCTTAATGATATTAAGTTGTTCGTCAATTTCTTTCAACTTTATTTTAAGTGTCGGCTTGTCTATGGGGAAATGCCACAAATAAGTTGCTTCTTCTGTGTCCAATGTCTCCAATACAATGTGAAACTGTTCTTTGCCAGTCAATAGAAAAACAAAAGAGAAAGGACTAAACACAAAACGAATTTTTAAAGTACTTCTATCGTGTCGTTGTGATAGGAACTGTAGATGCTTGTGATGTTTGAAGTTTTCTTTCTTCAAGATATCTTCTAATAATTCTTCACATGAATTGTAAAGTGAATTGCTTTTCTCTCCCTGAATTAGATTGATGTCTAAAAGGTTTTCATTTTCAAGCAATGGTCTTTTAATAATGTTCTTTGAAACAAAGGTGAACTTTACACTTTCAATCACTTCACGATTTATTTTCTTAATATCATTTGATGTTGCCAACAGTGAAATCAATTTGTCGTTTTCAAACTCTGCATGAATATCAACCTTTACATTCTTTGATTTAAATGATTTTGAAAAGTATGGTTTCAGAACTTCAAACTCAGGTCTTACTTCAAGATTTTCAATTTCAAATTCAAGTTCGGTTTTCAATTCAGGAATGGAGTGTTTGAATGAAATACTTCCGTAACGAAATTCAAGTTGTTCAATCGGAATTTTAATTTGCCGTTCAATTGTAATAGAGGTTGTATCTGCAATTTCTTCCGTTTGTTCATCAAACAAGGTGGCTTGCTTGTCAATCTTTCTGTAAAAAGTATTTCGTTTCAGAAACAGGTTATTCAGATACTCAATTTTTATATCACGGTAATCGTAAATAGTTGGAGTAACTTCTGAACGCTGAACTCTACCAATGTATTGAATCAACTTTCCCTCAAACGAAAAGGGATAAACAAGAAACAAGCAATTCGCATTTTGTAAGTCAGTCCCTTCTCCAAAGAATTGCCCAGTTGTAATCAGCACTTGATAGTTTCCTTCTTTCAGAAATTTCCATTTAGAAGTTCTATTGCCTTCTGAATCATCACCACTCAATGTTATTGTCTCGTAGGATTGCTTCAGATACTGGTGAAGAGAATCAATGTGTTCTTTTCTCTCAGTGATAATCACAACTCTTTTGCCTTCTTTCAATTCAAAGATTACATCTTGAAGAATCAATTGATTTCTCCCTGAATCGTGAATAAGGATTTTTGAAAGAGTTTCAAACTGGTCTGTTTTGGAATTAAAGGGAACATCAAGTTTAGTATTTCTAATAATGATTTTAGCTTGTAGTGTTGTACTAATTTCGCTTGATTTTATTTCAGAAATTACTTCTCCTAAATGAATGAAAATAAGTTTGCCATTATTGTATTTTCTGAATGGAGTTGCAG
Organism: Saprospiraceae bacterium; assembly: GCA_039918515.1. Lineage (GTDB taxonomy): Bacteria > Bacteroidota > Bacteroidia > Chitinophagales > Saprospiraceae > Vicinibacter. Next base: position 6,414 of record JBDSHL010000117.1, read on the forward strand.
TTAAGCCATAGAGATAAAATGTTTGAAGTTTTGCAATTGTGTTTTTATATGTTTCGGCTGGTATATGATGACATTCATCAACGATAACAGTTCCGAATGCGGTTTTCAAATTTTCACTATCGGGTTTATCTAGCTCCTTTGATAAACTTTGAATAGTTGCAATTGTGATTTTCTTTCCAACCTTACTTTTCCCCTGTCCGATTTTTCCAATTTCGATTTTTGGAATACCCAAAAATGTTTCAACTCTTTCAGTCCATTGTTCAACCAATTGCTTTCTGTGAACTATGATTAAAGTAGGTTGCTGTTTCTCAGAAATGATTTTTAAAGCAACAATTGTTTTGCCCGAACCAGGTGGGGCTACAATTACTCCTAAATCCTTTTTAGAAATGGATTCAATTACTGCTTGCTGGTGTACTCTTAGTTGAGCGTTGAATAAAAAGGGAATTGCTTTGAGCTTCTTTCTTTCATCAATGAAATCATGTTCAATTTCATTCTCTCTGCAAAACCGAATCAACTTCCCAATAAAACCTCTTGGAACAATAACTTCGGTTTCCATTTCTTCAACAAACTTGAAGTAGCGTTCCGTGCCGAAAGTGTTTCTGCCAATTTTATTTTTGATGATAAATTCTGAATTGGTGAAGTTCAATTC
>JBDSHL010000118.1:0-1591 GCA_039918515.1 Saprospiraceae bacterium
ATCATAGCGATTCAACATATCCTGAATGGCATCAATTAATCCAAGTTTTTCCAATGAACCAGGTTTTAAATCATGTGCAATATTTCGGATTTCACTGCATGCTTCGTCGATAAGATCATGAACTTTATGATGTTCGGGAGAACTTGTAACGCTATTATTGTCATATATTAACTTATCATAGCGAAGCTTGATGGTTGAAAGTAATCCCCCTAAACTGTCATGTAAGTCTTTGGCAATCCTCTCCCTTTCTTCTTCCTGGCCTTTAATCATTGATTCAAGATTATTTAGTGTGTTACTTTGTTCGAGTTCCTTGATTTTCTGTTTATTGATTTGTTCGTTTTGCTTCAGGATGATTTCACTAGCACTTAATTTCTCTTGATAAAAACGAATGATTATAAAAACTGCAAATAGAATGAATCCGATTCCAAATAATAAACCTATCAGAGTAAAATTAGAACGACGGGATTTTAATTCAAACAATCGTTTGTCTTGTGCTAAGTCTATTTTTCCTTCACGCAATGTTCTGTCTTCATATTTATTGACGGATTTAAGTAAGGCTTCATTTTGCTTAATTTTAAACAAAGTATCATTAAGTGAAATGTAGTTTAATAATTGCAGATTGGCTTCCTTAAAAAGTTCTTGTTTGGACAAACATTGGTATATTTTAAAATTGAGTTGAGACATTTCAAATAAATAAGAAACAGAATCACATAAGCTATAACTTTTCTGATAAGCTAGGCAGGCTTGCATGTAATTATTAGTTTCGGAAAATTCATCCCCAAGTATCATATAAGCTTGATAATGAAGATCGATAATATTATTTTCTTTCGCAAATTTGATAACCCTCGCTAAGTCTTTTTTGCTCGTTACATCATTAACACTTTTTTTAAGCATGGACATGAGCATAAGATGTTCATGTTTGAGTAGGGGATTGTTCGTTGTTGGTTTTTCTAATTCGGTTTGACCAAAGAAATAATTAGCCATCTCCAAATTATTTATCCTGAAGTTTATCAGACTAAGTAGGTGGCAAGTTCTAACATAATCTACGTTGTTTTGATTTTGCCTATAATAGATTTGACAATATTCAAGATTAGCTAAAGCATTAGAATACCAACCAAGATAAAAGTAAATTTTGGCTAATTGAAATCTGTAGTAATGTGCTTTATTTCCATCTTCATTTTCAAGGCTCTGATCAATAAGTTTAATGGTCGGAAAGATTGCCTGATCATATTGATGATTTTTAAGGTAGAATTTCAATTTTAAGACAAGGGTATCAGACTGATCGCTCAAAATATTGACGCTATTCTCTGTATTCAGAAAGCTATCCTGTGCATTAACTGATATGCATAGGAACAAATTAAGCCATAGGATATGGACAATTTTGTTCATGGTAATTAAGAAGTTGCAAAGCTACAATGATGCCAAGCACTAAAACATCAGGGTAAACCATGAATTTTTGACCTAAATTGGCATTTAAGGCCTTTATTCGAATAATTTATTTTGAAGTGAGTATTTGACCAGTCCAGCGGTGTTGCGGACATTGAGCTTTGAAATGAGGTTGCTTCGATGAGATTCCACAGTCTTTTGACTT
>JBDSHL010000119.1:0-1866 GCA_039918515.1 Saprospiraceae bacterium
TGAATCCAAATATTAATTTAATAGATAGTTTGTTTGAAGTCATTGAACCCAATTCGAATAACCCCGTCAAAATATCAGAAAACCCATTAATTACGAAAAGCCAAAGTTTTGAATTCCTCTTAAGTCCTAAACAATCGGGGAGCTTTTCATTGGTGCCTTCATTTTGTTATTTTAATCCAGAAACAAAAAAATACGTTCAATTGGTTGATAGTTTACAAATAAATATCAAACCAAATTTTATTGCATCGCAATCAACAGAAGATAAATTATTGCCCATTCATACCTCATTAGATTCAGGAAATACAAATTTATACCATCAATTTTGGGCATGGATAATTATTCTTTTTCCTGGATTATTTGCATTATTCCTATTTAGACAAAAACGTGAATCTAAAATAGAATCTTCAAAATCAAGTTGGGTTAAAAGAATATTTTCACCTTCATCAAAATCTCATCAGTCTATAAATGAATCTTCCTTAGATCTAGACAACATTATTGTCAATAAGTCTAAATCTTTATTTGCAGAATTAAATTCAGCTGATCATATTTTTCAAGTTAAAGAATTCCTCTTATCAAGAAAAAATTCAAGTAGTTCGGCAATTGCACTGTTAAATTTAATGAATGAACTTGAGATCTTGAAATATAATCCATTGAGTAAAGAACAAGATTATAAGAACTTGGTGAATAGAATAAATAATTTATAATTTTACTCCAATCCAAGATCCAATAAGATAAGTTATTGAAGCTGCTGCTAATCCGAACATTATTTGCCTTGCTCCAGAATACCACACATTCTTTCCGGTAAATAAAGTAATAGAAGCGCCAATTAAAAATAAACCAATTGTACTAAATAAAATAGACAATAGGATTGCAGATTTTCCCGGAACAAAGAAAAATGGAATTAGTGGTATTGTTGCTCCAACCGCGAACATTCCAAAGGACGATAATGCAGCTTCCATTGCTGAGCCTTTTAGATCTTCAACATTGATTCCTAATTCTTCTCTTACCAAAATTTCATGGGCTTGTTCCTTATTGGAAATGATATCTTTTGCCATCTTTTTGGCTTGTTCCTCATTGATGCCTTTCGTCATGTAGATGAGTGCAAGTTCTTTTTCTTCACCTTCTGGATTATTCTCTAATTCTTCCATTTCAAGATTCATTTGGTTCTCATATAATTCTTGAGAACTCTTTACGGATATCCATTCTCCCATGGCCATGGATAATGCGCCAGCAAGAAGTCCTGCAATTCCAGCAAGCAATATTTCTTGTTTGCCGCCGGTAGCTCCAGCAACTCCCATGATTAAACTAAAATTTGAAATCAATCCATCATTACCTCCTAGAACTGCCGCGCGCAATGCATTACCTCCAATGGATCGATGTCTTCTTTCGAATCTTGCAATATTGGTTGAAGTGTTTTGATCTTGACCTTTTATAATATTTTCCAATATACTGACATGAGCTGTATCTGAAAGCGATACTTTAGATTGCATTTTTTTTCTAGATTGTAAAGCTGCTGAAGCAAGACTTTTTTCAGTATCTAAAAGTATTCCCAAGATTAAGTCATATCCAAAAATACTACCTAACTTATTTAATACCATTGCTCTCCAAGATGGATTAGGATAAATATGAACTGATAAGTTATTATTCTTTAGAAATGCCTAGGCATGAGACTTTTCGATTTCACTCATTTGTTGAAAGACATTGGCAATAACGGAATCTTCTTCATGCTTGGCAAGTACACTATAGAGGTAACTTGCGTCAACTTCCGTCTGAACACTCTTTAAGATATCTTTACCCATAAAAAAATTATTGCTCTTCTCTACCTAGAATAAAAACTGCCGGAACATCAACTACAAAATCGAAATT
>JBDSHL010000120.1:0-1790 GCA_039918515.1 Saprospiraceae bacterium
AAAAGGGAGTTTAATGTATAATTGATTGACTAATAGATCTTTACAATCTATTTTATTATTCTTTCAAAATAATTCATTACTTCATTTTTATCTAATTAAACCACTTTATTTAATGCAATAATTACCAAATTAAAATTTACATAAATTTATAATTTCAATTTATAAATATGAATATTTACTATTTAATAAATTTAATAGTCAAAAAAGATTCTTTATACTTTAATTGAAAGTAATGATTATTCTCTAAATTTAAAAATTCAATGATTTGATTTTCAATATATTACATATATTTTTTATTTCATTAAATATAAATTTTTTCAACCTAATTTTATTTAATTTGTTCCTCAATACACATAGAAAAGGACTATTGAAGAATTTTAAAATTTTTGTAATACCTTAGTGATTAATTATTAACATTAGAAAGCATCTTTGAATATGGAGTGGACACAGAATTATTACAACGAACTGATTCAGAAATTAGATCAATTCACCCGAAAGTATTACATCAATAAATTAATTCGGGGTTCTTTATATTTCGTTGGGTTAATGACCTTACTCTTTGTTGCTTTCAATTTGTTGGAGAATCAATTTTACTTTAGTAGGGACGTAAGGAAATTTTTATTTATCAGTTTTATTTTAACCAGTGGTTATACTTTATTCCAGTGGGTTTTTAATCCTTTAATGCATTATTTCAGACTTGGACAGATGATATCTCATCAGGAGGCTGCAAAAATTATTGGCACTCATTTTTCTAATGTACAGGATAAATTATTAAATGTATTACAATTAAAAACTCAGGCCGTAAATTATACTGATCGCACTCTCATTGACGCCAGTATTCAACAGAAGGCCAACGAACTTCATCCAGTACCCTTTCTATCAGCCATTGATTACAATAAAAATAAAAAATATGTTCGCTATGCTTTAATTCCATTATCACTTTTATTTGGAATATTATTGGTAGCGCCTAGTATGATCAGAGATTCTACCAAAAGAATCATTGAGAACAATACAGAATTTAAGAAGGCGGCACTATTCTCCTTTAGTATAAAAGAAAAAGATCTTTTAGTTCCACAAGGTGAAGATTTCAAATTACTTGTTGAACACAGTGGTTCAGTCATTCCTAATGAAGCATTTATAGAGATTGATCAAATGCAATATCGTTTGAAAAAAGAAAATGATTCTCAGTTTAGTTATGTATTCAACAATGTCCAACAAGCTACTACATTTAAAATCGTTTCAGGGAATATCCAATCGGATAACTATCAATTAAAAGTGGCACTGAATCCGGTATTAATTAAACTTCAAGCAAAACTCGATTACCCGGATTACACCGGAATGAAAGATGAAACATTGCAGAATTCTGGTGATATGTCAGTACCTGTTGGAACAAAAATATCTTGGACTTTAGAAGCAGATCATACAGCAGGTTTATTTTATTCTTTGGGCAATTCTAGAATTAAAAATAGCATGCAGCAAAGAGGTGAAAATATATTTCAATTCTCTGTGCGTGCTATGAAGGATGATCCATATGTTGTTTATTTGAAAAATTCCTATTTCACTTCCTTTGATTCAGTACAATACTTGCTTTCCACCATTCCAGATCAATATCCTCAAATTAATGTTCAAACATTTGAAGACAGTACCGACAATACAATAATTTATTTAACAGGTGATGCCAGTGATGATTATGGATTGAACGATTTAAAATTTAATTATCAGATTATAACTAAAAATGACAAAAATCCAACCGTCATTTCTACTAAAATTAATCTTACAGCGAGTAAATC
>JBDSHL010000121.1:0-2579 GCA_039918515.1 Saprospiraceae bacterium
GGAGATAGAATAGGCGAAGTGTTAAATGGCCCTGTAGTTTCCCAATAGCTATCGGGAGATAGAATAGTCGAAAAGATTAATGGCCCTGTAGTTCAATGGATAGAATAGGAGTTTCCTAAACTCTAGATTCAGGTTCGATCCCTGGCAGGGCTACATTTTTATACTTTGAAAGAGTTGATTATTGTTTTTTTATTCAATAATCTCTTTTGCCCTAGCTAAATCTTTTTCTAAAACAATAATATCTATCTGACCCATTGCATCTGAAAATAAGGGGTGGGTATTTACAACACCTTCATTTTTTAAAATACATTGTATCCCTTCATGACCAAGTTGCTCTTTTATCAAGTGTGCTTCAAACGAGGTCAAGTATTCCTTTAACGTAACGAGGTTGTCCATTTTATCAATTTAAGAACATACAAATTTAGTTAAATTATCATTGTTAGGAAAGAAAAAAAATAATAATTCATGTTAAATTCTACAATAGTCCTTAATGAGAAAATAGAAGAACATTACTAAAAACAAAAAGGATGTTAAATGCGAAATAATATAAATTATAAACTTTTCTCAAGAACTTGAGTATTGATCTTTTTCTTTCTTTTAAATTCAGAGTAATTAAGTACAAATACCCCAATGAGTGTAAGAATGGAACCAATAATCAGTTTACTACTGAATACCTCACCCAGAACGAAATAACCTAATTGCATGGCAATGATAGGGTTGATATAACTTTGTACACTTACGATGGGTGCAGGAAGATGCTTAAGTGCATATATGTAAGATGAATAGGCTACCAATGATCCAAGGATAATGATATAAATCCACACTCCAATGATGTCATTAGTAATGTGAAATTGTGAATGGTCCTCTATAAATATAGATACGAATCCGAGAGGTAATGATCCAAATATCATTTGAAAGCCAGCGGCCATGAAGGGTGAGCTTTGATAATTCTTAGTTTTACTTAAAACAGATGCACCTCCCCACGAAAGTACAGAAATCAAAGTAAGGCTTATTCCAATAAAATTAGAATCAAGATGCAACGGAAACTTTATCTTATCCACACAAATGATAAGTAGTCCAATAAATCCAATGAACATTCCAATCCAGGCAATTGGGCCGATTTTATCTTGAGGAGTATAACGGTGAACCAATAAAGAAATAAGTATCGGAGAAGTTGCAGCGAGAATTGCACTTAATCCACTATCTATATATTTTAAACCAATAACTCCAATGCCATTTCCAATGGTCAATAAAAAGAAACCAAGTAGTGCCTGAAACATGAGGTATTTTCGACTAGGCCATTTTTCTTTCTGAAAAATAAAAACCAACGACAGCATAATTATTCCAGAAATGGCATGCCTCACTGACGTAAATAAAAAAGGTGGTATAAGTCCAACACCAACTTTATTAACCAGATAGGTAGTTCCCCATATCAGGCAAGTTAATGATAATGCAATATAGGGTTTGGTTGAATCTTTCATTGATTGGGCGCAATGGTAAAAATTAATTCATCCAACGATTCATTTATTTTAATCTGACAAGCAAGTCTGCTGTTTTCTTGAACATGCAGTAAAGAATCTAACATTGATTCTTCATCTTCAGTAAGTTGAGATAATTGATGTGTTGAATTAATATATATCTGACAAGTTCCACACAAAGAAATTCCTCCACAAATTCCTTCAACACCTAATTCTGCACTTTTACACAATTCCATCAAATTTAAACCACAATCAGATGGAATGATAAATATATTCTCAATGCTATTTCTATCGATTATATTTAACTTAATATCTGGCATTAATTTATCAATCTAATGGTTTTATACCTGTTACAGTAGTGTACTTGAAACTCGGATTTTTACCTCCGTGTATTAATTTAAATGCAGATTGAACCATTAGGGTAGCTTCATGGAATCCGCATAGGATTAATTTCAGTTTGCCAGAATAAGTGTTGATATCACCAATTGCAAAAATTCCTTGTACATTGGTTGCATAGTCATAACTGTCGACTACGATTGCATTTTTATCCAGACCCAATCCCCATTCTGCAATGGGCCCAAGTTTCGGAGTGAGTCCAAATAGTGGAATAAAATAATCAGTGGGAATTATTATGTCTTCTTGATTATCCTGTTGTATGGTGACTTCCTTAAGATGTTCTTCACCAATAAGTTCTTTTACTTCTGAGTTAATCAATAAATTTACTGTTCCAAGCTTAACTAAGTCCTTTAACCTTTTAACAGATTCAGGAGCTCCTCTGAATTCCGTTCTGCGATGTATTAAATGAACTGATTGACATACATCAGCAAGAAATATAGTCCAATCTAATGCAGAGTCACCGCCTCCAGCAATGACAATATTTTTGTCACGATATTTTTCAGGATCTTTAATAATATAGTCAACTCCACGGTCTTCAAATTTGGACAAATTCACTAGATGAGGCTTACGTGGTTCAAAACATCCTAATCCAGCGGCAATGACGACAACTTTTGCTTTTATTTGAGTGCCTTTATTGGTTGTGAGAATGAAATACTCTTCTTGATTCTTAGTAAGACTACTCGCTGTTTCACCCAAGGTAAATTG
>JBDSHL010000122.1:0-3324 GCA_039918515.1 Saprospiraceae bacterium
AAGAACCCGATTCCTGTAAAATCAACTTTTCATTTAGTTTTTCATCTTCGTCATCTATAATTGACTCTCCTCCTACCTTAATATTATGATCTAATTCATTGCTTTTAAAGGATGGCTGGATGAGAAAGAAAAATACGGCACTTACAAAAATATACAATCGTATTGGAGGCACATATCGCATTCTCCTGTTTGCTAAAAAGTTGGTAGTAAACTTTCCAGGTTGTATAATGAGGTGTTTAAATGTTAAAAATACTTTTGAATCCAAATGCGTAAAAGCTTCAAACAACTCAAACAATAAATGCTTAATGGGTAGATTCGGCGAGTGATTCTCTTGACCACAATGTCTGCAGAAATCATCTTCTGGCGAAAAGCTAGTATTGCAATTTCTACAGAATTCTTGTTTGATTCTTCTTCTTGACATAGCCAGATTTCAAACTTTTATTTAAGGCTTCTTGTTTTCATCTTGAATTCTTTGATCTTGTTTCAAAGCTAAAGCAACAATGAATCGTATGAGATTTAGAATAGACATGAAAACAAGATACACGATTCCAAAAACAAACAATATTTGAGAGATACTCTTAACTTCATCAAAAGCAACTCCTGTAAGCAAGTTACACAAGCCAATATCCAATAACAAGAATCCAAGAAAGCCATATATTGAATCTCTGTAATAATTATTTATCTTCTCACTGTTGAATCCGCATACGACATTGATCAATATATACAACAACAATAAAGTTGGACATAAGGACCAAATTTCAATAGGTTCTGAATTAACCTTTTGAAAGTGTCTAAGAGCATAATATCCAAGTTGTAAAATTCCTGCTAGCAATAAACAAAATCCAGCTTGATAGAGAGGCTTTGACTTTATATTACTTAAACTAATAACAATCATTTCTTATAAACTGAAAATTATAAACTTCATAAAATTACTTCACCAATTAAATCAAACTCACTGCAATCTACAATATTAACCAACACAAAGTCTCCGATTCGCAAATAGCTTTCAGACTCAATGAGAACTTCATTGTCTACTTCTGGACTATCAGATTCAGTTCTACCAATAAAATAATTTCCTTCCTTCCTATCTATTAAAACCTTTTGCACAGATCCTATTTTTTGCTCATTAATTTCAAGTGAAATGCCTTGTTGTATCTCCATTAGTCTTTGTGCACGATCCTCTTTTACTGCTGTTGGAATATTGTCCTCCATAAGAAAAGCAAAAGTATCTTCTTCATGTGAATATTGAAATACCCCTAACCTCTCAAATTTTACTTGCTTTACAAATTCACACATTTCATTAAAATCTTCTTCAGTCTCCCCAGGAAATCCAACCAACATCGTTGTACGCAGACTAATTTCTGGAACTATTCTTCTAATTTCAGAAAACAATTCAAGAGATTCCTTCTTAGTAATTTGTCTTCTCATACTGGACAACATTTTATCAGAAGCATGTTGAAGTGGAATGTCGAAGTAGTTGCATATCTTAACTTGACGAGACATTGTTTCAATAATATCTATTGGAAATTTGGAAGGATATGCATAATGCAATCTAATCCATTCAATACCTTCAACTTCACACAAGCGATCCAACAATTCCGAAAGTGATCTCTTCTTATAAATATCAAGGCCATAATAGGTCAATTCTTGCGCTATAAGGATCAATTCCTTTACTCCATTTCTGGCGAGGCTTTTAGCTTGTGAGACCAATTGATCCATAGGAACAGAGATATGCTTTCCTCTCATCAAGGGAATAGCACAAAATGAACAGGTTCGATTACACCCTTCCGAAATTTTCAAATAAGCAAAATGACTAGGCGTGCTTATGATCCGTTCACCAACCAATTCTTGCTTATAATCTGCATTTAATCGAGCAAGCAATTGTGGCATTTCCATAGTTCCGAAATACGCGTCTACTTCTGGTATATCCTCTTCTAATTGATCCTTATATCTTTGAGAAAGACAACCTGTTACATATAATTTAGAAAGCTTTCCACTTTTCTTCAATGAAGCATAATTGAGTATCGTATGAATGGATTCTTCCTTAGCTCGATCTATGAATCCGCATGTATTTATGATGACGATTTCGGAAATATCCTCTCCTTCAGGGTTGTGTTCAACGTTGTAATCATTATGGCTAAGTTGGGTTAAAAGATTCTCAGAGTCGACCAGGTTCTTTGAACACCCTAGCGTTATAAGTTGAACTTTATCTTTTCTATAGTTTTTTGTTTTCAAATAACTAATTTTGGGCAAATATAGCTCGAAATAAATCGTTAAAAGCAAATGAGAATTATACTAATTTTATTTATATTGGGTGCTTACCTCAACATAGTAAAGGCTCAGTTCGGGTATAGGGTTGATCTAACGAGACATTCTTATCAACAAAAAGCAGCAGTTATTAAAGATGTTACAAAGGTCCAAATTAATTCATTCGGCATCCAGATTGGCACTGAATACTGGTTTAGATTGAAAAACTATCGTGTGGAATTTCTGCCAGGAATCCATTTAGCTACTGACTTTGGAAAGAATTCGGTATACCAGAATTATGAAATTACGGATATTCAGCTATTAGGGCTTTTTCCAATTTTGTTATATCCTTTAAGCTTTAAGGATGATTGCAATTGCCCTACCTTTAAGAAGCAAGGCTCTAAACTGAATAAAGGCTTCCATTTTATCTTACAGCCTGGAATGGCCGTAAATAGGAGGAACGTAAATCACGACAGCATTACTACATCTTCAACCGTTTTAATACCAATTGTTGGAATTGGAGCTGGTTTAGATTTTGGTCTAAATCGCCTACTTACACTTACACCATTCATCATGTATACTGCATATATCAATGATTTGATCAAGGCTACTGAAAAATTAGAAGTAAAAACCAAGCATCAAAGCATAAATATAGGACTTAGAATGAGAATCCATAGCAATAGAAAAAAATTCTAAGGAGCTAATTTTTTAAAAAATTCCCAAGCAACAATTCCAGCTGCTACACTGACATTTAAGGAATGCTTTGTACCTATTTGAGGAATTTCTATGAAGGCATCTATTAAAGGAAGAATTTCATCCGAAATACCCTTCACTTCATTTCCCAAAATTAAGGCATAATAAGATTCGGCTTCAATTTCAAAATTCTGCAATTCTATACTTTGATTGGTTTGCTCGATACCAATGATCTTTACTTTCTGAACTTTAAGCTGATTTATACAATGCCTAACATCCATAAATAATTCCCAATCAACCGTATCTGTTGAACCTAATGCAGTCTTCTGAACTTCAGGATGATTGAGATCAATATTGTATCCACAAATATAAATCTTACTAAAT
>JBDSHL010000123.1:0-14279 GCA_039918515.1 Saprospiraceae bacterium
CATCACATGCCTTATTACTTTCTGGATGAAGTTCACTGGTCTTTAAAGCATAAGTTTTATAACTAAATCCTTCCGGAAAAATATATTCAACTGGAGTATAACTTATGCATTCTTTCTCCTTATTTGGATCTGCGGCAACCAATACTGTGAATTCTCTTCCCTCTATACATTCTTCAATTAGAATTTCATCAAATTCTTGCAACAGGCTTTCCACCTTGGCGTCTATTTCTTCTTGTGTATTACATCTTGAATTTTGATCAATTCCCAGACTGTCTCCTGACTTGAGTGGCTTGACAAATAATGGAAAATTAAAGAGTGTTGATGCTTTTTTAGCCTCTTCTCTTTTTGAGATTTTGATGTAATTCGGCGTTTTGATTCCTACACAATAAGAAACATACTTCATAAGATCTTTGGGAGGATCATAAAGTAATGAACTAGGACCTGTAAATGGTAGTTTCAGAAGTTCCAATGTATGAATTACATCAATTGAAGGAATGTCCCATTCTAGATAGCCTTCACACAGATTTACATAAATATCAAAATTTTGTTTTGATAAATCTTTTATCTGGCTATAGGTTGTTAATTTATTAAGATATGCATGATGTATTTCAGCTTCAGGCATCAAAGCGCTTAAGTCTCTTTTAGGATCATAATTCTGATAATCTAGAGAAGACATTCCATAATCTGGTTGTAAGACACAGACTTTCATATGGTGCATCCTTTTATTGCTTCATTCATAATTTCTGCTATTAATTCGCTAAAGGTCTTATTATTAATTCTTAATATAGCTCCTATCGAAGTGTAATTCTCATCATTACTTAATCCACACTGTGCATTTGCTTCAAGCACATAACATTTGCCATCGTTCTCATCCATTCTGATATCAACCCGGGTATATCCTGTTCCTTGAAGTGCTATATAACTTTCTATACTAAGTTTTTTAATTTCGTCATATACAGAATCGTCGGGTTGATTATAATTATAAAGGAATTGATCATCTCCTAAAGAACTTTCCTGTTCATACGTTTCCCATAATCGATCAAATGAAAGGATTTGTTCCTTTGCTGGTAATGACTTATTGAATACCCTTTCGATAGGTGCATAATAAATTATTTCATCTGGTCTATCATATGAACCTACCATTAAAGTGGTGAACTCTCTTCCTGGAATAAATTTTTCTGCAAAAACTCCATCAATAGTCAAATTCCATCCTTTGTATCCTTCGTATATTTTTTTTAATATCTGATGGCCTTCTTCTTCAGTATCAACAACATTAGAAATTCCAAGACCCATACTTCCACCAGAAACTGCGGGCTTAATAATTAAAGGGCTTGACAATCTTTCGAATATTCCACTAATATTATTGCCGTTCTTAGAGATTACTTCCCATGGCGGAGTCTGAATCTTATGATCATCAAGAACTTTTTTCATAGGAATTTTAGAAGTAGTGATCGAATAGAAGTATTCTTTCGAACCCGTGTAACTCAATCCTTGCATTTCTAATTCTTTGATAATGCTAATACCTGGTGCTTGATTAACCTCGTCTCCATCACATAAGTTATGCACCAAGACATTTCTCTTCAAAGCGTCTTGCTTGATAAGACTTATTACTTCTTTATAATTATCAAGGCGAATGGTCTGCCAAGTCCAAGAAAGTTTTAAATTTGAGAAAACCATTTCATATTCCTTTATACTTTGATCGAAGTCATAATAATAATTGATGTTTGGATCTTCACTTATTATAGATGGAACCAATACCCAGATATGATAACCTTCAAAGTATCTGATCTGCTTCACTCATTTTTCTTTTAATAAAATTATTCAGTTGATATTGAGATAAAATTTCTGATTTTAAATCATTAGCCCCTGAAATATAGCCTTGACAATTGACTGATCCACAGTTGCAAATAAAAGCTTGATCCATTTCCCATTCTGTTGATGGATAGAAAAAACTTAATTCATCACCCTTTTGAATTGGCTTGAGCGCTATCAATTTAAGTTCTTGTGTATCCATAAATACATTAGGGTCACAACTGTGATTCATATATTGCAGAAAGTCCGGATCTAGACTAAAGTGCTTATTATCGTCTAATTGAACAGTTAGATATGTTGGACTTGTTACGAAGTTCTTAGAGTTAAACTTAAACATGACTTCATTCTGTTCAAAACTTATATAGGCAAATAAGCCATAAGCATTATTTTCAGTTGCTTTCTTTAGTTCAAATTTCGATTCAAAGATCTCAATATGTTCCCAATGAAAGTCTTTAGCTAGGATGAGTTGGTCCATGCGATTTTTAATTTCATGTAAAGATCATATTAATAGTTTATTAATGAAATAATAAATGACCTTTTTAATCAATTTCTATATAAAAATTTTGAACCGATATAAGTATTTAACCAATCAAAAAATTTAAGCTATTGTATATTAATGCTTTAAATAAAAAAGGCCTCAACTTTTGGTTAAGACCTATTTTAAAAAAAAATTCTTTTTTTACTTTAATCCTAATAAAAAACCAATTGTAAAGTTGGCATCCCAATCAAACACATAAGTTTTGCATCCCGTTTCATCATATACAGCTTTGTAGATATTCAATCCGGCCTTTTGCTTGTCTCCACTTGCAGTATATTCCGTAGGAGCTTTTAAAACAGTATATCTTTCTTTACCATCTCTTACTTGCTTTGCAAGTTCAAATGGAATACCACCTATAATGAAACAAGTCTGTCTGTTACTACTAGGAATCTGACTCACAACAGCCCTTACATCTTTATAAACTTGCTCATCAGGTGTAGATTTTTGAAAGTATTTAGATCCATGGGACTCATAAGCTTTGATTTTGCCAGCATTAGAGCAGGATATCTTGGTGTTACCAGATCCCATGTCTACCATAAATGATTCTGACTCTAATACGGAAGGAACTACACAATTCAATCCATAGGTTCCTTCTTGTTGCGGTGTAACCTCATTGACAAAATAGCCTAGATCCTTAAGATTCTTTGCTATCTTTATAACAGAGGGTTCATTTTTAGCTCCGGAGCTAACAACGAAATGAATATCTTTTCCTTTTACACCAAAGTCCAACATCTTGGCAATATAATTTTTTAAGCCTCCTCTAATATCATCGTCTGTGGCCATGTTCTCATGAACTAGGCTTGAACCAAAATCAGATTTTTCCAACTTCCATCTCTTCTGATCATCTGATTTAATAATAAAGGAGTTAAATCCTGCAGCTCCTAATTCCACAACACCCCTTAATTTACCATTTATTGGTTCTGGTGCAGTATAACTAAAGACAGGTCTTGTATCAGGCTCTTTGGCTTGTGTCGAACTGGTGTTATTGTTTGAAGTACTCGATTCATTAGTCGGAAGCTGTTCTGTTGGAGCTGAAGTTCCAGTTTTGTGGGCCAACTTGTCCAATAATTGCGGCTGAAATTTTCTAATAGCCAAGAAAACTCCTCCGAGTATTAAGGCGACAATTAAAATTCTTGAAAATGCTGTTAATCTCATTTTAGTTTAGTTTATAATGTTGTTTTAAAAACAGTGCAAAATACAGTATCTGCATTGAAACATCATAAGCTATTCCAAAGTTCCTTAAGTGTATTATTAAATAAAATGTATTTTCTAGAGAATCTATTAGTTCATTATAATCTTGGCAGTACTATGTTTCTTGCCTTGATTAACATGAACAATGACGGTTCCAATGGCTTTGTCTATAACTACTTCCTTGTTGTATTCACCAGATTCATCATTTATGGAGTCTTTGAATAATTCTTTGCCATTAAGATCGATTACTTTGACTTCAAATGGTGCCTTATCCCCAGAATACTTAATGGTCATCTTCCCTTGATTAGGATTTGGGCTTGCGCTTATAACACTTACATTTAAATTGGTCTCCGATTCTTGATCGTTCGTTTCAACTTGCTTATCGAAATTGAACTTTTTAAACTTTTTAAGTTCTGTTAATTTTTTCGCTTCCTTTTGCTCTTCTTCTATGTCAATAGAATTCTTGGTACATTCCTTTTGGCCTTTGTAGCAACAACTTTTGAATTGAGTAACTTCAATACGGGAAGATAATTCAATTGTTTTCTTCATGACTATTCCATTTCTCAATACTCTTAACTTTACTTTATCTCCTGGGGAAAAGTTAGATAGTTGATCTAATAGTTCATTAATATTGGTAATCTTATGCTTATTTACACTCATTATAAGATCACCCTCCTGCAATCCAGCTGCTTCTGCACCAGAATTTTTAAGTACTTTGGAAATATTTACTCCATTATTGCCAAGCGCATCGAGAACATTAACCCCTAAAATGGCCCTATTCTGAATGTCATTTTTGTTTTCATTTAAATCTTTATTGAAATGTGGAAAGTCCTCCAATTCATTAATGATCACTTTTTCTCCTTTATTACCTTTCAGATCGATGCCTTCAGGTTTTTCATTTTTGACAATAATTATTTTCTTTCTAATTGTTTTATCTGAACCTCCATTCTTTTCTACCTTTTCTATAATTTCTTCAAGTTGTTCTTCATTTTCATTCGTCAGCAGTTCCAACTCTTCATCTTGTCCCAACTCTTTAGAATCAATTGAATCATTCGTAATAATATAGATCTTCTTTCTAATTTCTTTTTTGGGTTCTGCAGAATTATTGTTGTTGACTTGAGCAAACAAGAAATTAAAACTTAAAAATAGCGCACCGAATAAAATTAGATTTTTCATAATGATAAAGTTTTTTAATTAGAATTTGAAAATTGATTGAAGTTTAATTGATTTGCTGAATAGCTAAGCACTGTTTTTGTTGCATCTTTTATAATAATATATTGCACAATTTTCGGATTATTAAAATCATATGACTTTGTTTCTCTTTCCAAATAGTGAAACTGGTCATCACTTATTCTTTTTACATAAGAGGATGTTGGTCTTGAATTAAATTTTCTTGAATTAATAACGATTACAAAATTGTTCGTATCTTTTTCTTCTTTAATTGGTAAATTATTGAGGATATCATGGGATGCAAAAAGCGCTCTACTATTTAGAAGTCGGAATTCATCCTCTGTCCAGTAACTTTCTGAAGTTATAAAATTTTCGGTTTTGATCTCAATTGGTTGAGGATTATTAATTTCTACTATTTCAAAACGGCTGACTTCTTGTTTCGACTCTTGGGGTTTGATGAATACTCTTTCTTGCCTTATTTTTATTCTAGGCGGATGAATAAGTAAGTTAGTGAGCGGTTTATTCTTGGAAGTATTCACTTCTTTAGTTATTGGATCATTTTTTAAGCAAATCTCAGATTCTCTTGGGTCAATAGTGTGCATAAATAAGAATGAAACAATTAATAGAATTAATGGAACGATAAAGTTTTTAATTTGTATTTCTTTTTTGTGTTGAACCTGAAGAATTTCCTTAACTCGTATGGTTAATTGATTTTTTATTGAGCCAAACGGAATTGAATTTCTAACTTGTTTGTTTTCACCAATTTTAACAAGCAATGAAGCATATTCCAAAGGTTTTGGTTGAAAATTAAGTACGAGTTGATCCGAACATATTTCCCTTTGAAGTTTAATTTTTCTTACAATGATATGAATGGCTGGATTGTAGAAGAAAATTATTTCTGCGAAAGAACAAATCATATTAAAATAATGATCCTTATATTTAAGGTGCGATAATTCATGCAAAATGATACATTCTGCTTCTTTTTCATTTAATTGATTAATCCAGCAAGTAGGAAAAATAATAACTGGTTTCAGAATGCCAGTAACAAAGGCTGAATGAATGGATTCAGAATGACGCATTAAAATATGTGCATGATTTATTACTTTTTCCTTACAGTTGTCAAATATTTTTTTCCATCGGTCAGGAAAAACATCGCTTGATTTTTTTAATAGATTAGCAATAAAATAATGGGATAAAAATAATCTTATAAACAAAAACATCACTCCAGTGCCCCACATGAGATTTATCCACAAAACCCAGTTGCTTTCAAAATGTAATTTAACAACTTGATTTGTTAAATTAAAATCCAATTTTTCAAATATTAGATTGGCGAATAGGCTAATTAGGATTACTATAATTAGACAAGATTTGTAAAAATTATGTTTTATTATTTTAGAATATTTACCAATAAAATTTTCCAAACTTAAAAACAATAGAAGTATAAAACATCCTTGCCATATTCCATTAATGATGCTCATTGCAAGAAACTCTTGTACTTCTTGTAAATCAATGAACTCTAGAATTTTATTCATATCGGCAAATATTTAACTTGTACGAGACTTAATTTTTTGTCTTTTCATATTGAGCTATGAGCTCTTTTAATTCTATAATTTCCAATGGACTCGGTTTATAATTTCCTAAGGTCTGAATAACCAACTCCATTGCGGCTCCTTCAAATACTTGATCAACAATATTACTGACTAAGGTCTTCTTAACTTGTAATTCTTTATGCGAAGCTGTATAAATATGAAACTTGCCATCGAGCACCCTGGTTACCAAAGCCTTTTCAGCCATTATTTGCATAATTTTTAAGGTGGTAGTATATCCCTTTGGCTTCTTTTCATTTAATGCTTCATTGACCCGCTTTACTGTTGAAGGGCCTAATTTCCAGAGAACCTGAAGGATTTCAAATTCTGATTGAGTAGGCTTAATATTCTGGTCTGTCATTATTTTCTTTCTTAGGACAAATCTAATGCTTTATTTTATGAATACGAAGAACTTCGTAAATTAATTTAAGGGATTTAATAAAATTTTAACTTCCCCCATTTAATTATCTATTATCTTTAAGCCAGATTTCAATTAGGATGGTTCTTTGGCGTTAGCCAAATGCTTTGTTTTTTCATTAAGGTAATTTTTAACTTTAAATAAATAATAATGAAAAAACTGTACTCCCAACACCTGCAAAAAACCATTATTCTCGCTCTTTTATTGTTTGCTTTTGACAATCTTGAAGCTCAACTTAAGTTCCGTTACTTATTTGGACTTGTCAAACCATACGCTTGCAACATTAAGCCAACCATCGTATGTCCTGCCAATTTTTCTGCTTGTCCAAAGGCTTCATTAGATCCTTCCAGCACAGGATATGCAACAGGGAAGGCAGGTGGACCCAATTGTTCTGCCCCAGTCATTACCTATCATGATGACACTATAAGTTTAGGGCCTTGTTCTGGTTCAATAGATCTTATGAGAATATGGACAGCTACAGATCCTCAGGACCCATTGCTTAATTCAAGTTGTGTCCAGATGATCAAGTTATCGGATAATATAAAACCCGTAATAAGCAACTGTCCAATTAATATTACCGCTCAAGCAGGTCCTAACTGCAAAGCCAATGTGACATGGGCGGCACCTACGGTAACTGATAATTGCGGCAAACTCTTTCTTACTGTAACCCATATTAGTGGGGATGCATTTCCAATTGGGGTAACTACGGTTATTTATACCGCTGAAGATCTGTGTGCAAATCTGGTTACTTGTAGTTTTACCATAACTGTTTCGGGAGCATGTTGTCATACTAATCCTATCATTACCTGCCCAATCAATTATTCTGGTTGCCCAGGAGATACTATTCTCCCTGATCAAACAGGTAAGGCTATTGTTCTACCTGGAGACGCTTCCTGTTCTATTCCTACTTTTAGTTATAAAGATTCAGTTCTAACTACAGGTCCTTGTACTGGTGGAATCAAATTGATCAGAATTTGGAAAGCAGTGGATCCTTATGATGCTACCTTATATAGTACTTGTCTTCAAACCATAGAGCTTAAAGATATTGTTCCGCCAAGCTTAAATAATATGCCGTCTAATCTTACTGTTAATCCAGGAAATGATTGCAAAGCCATAGTTATGTGGACTGCACCCATTGCAACGGATGCTTGCGGAATACAATCGCTTTCATCTAGCTATCCTTCTGGCTCAAGTTTTAATGAAGGTGTCAACACCATTATATATACAGCCAATGATTTTTGTGGTAATACTATAAGCAAGAGCTTTACTATTACTGTTGCGTCTTGTTGTACTAATTCGCCGACTATCCAATGTCCACTTAATTTCAGTTCTTGCCCTGGAACCAATACAGATCCAACGACTACAGGAAATGCGCTTGCAGTTAAAGGTAATCCGGGATGCGACACACCCTTTATTAGTTATACAGATAGCGTGGTTAATAATACATGTCCTGGAGCTAAAATGATCTATAGAAAATGGAAAGCCACTGATCCTAATAATACTTCCCTTAATTCTACCTGTATTCAATACATAGAATTAAAAGATATTATGCCTCCTGTCTTTACTTCATGTCCAAGTAATATCACTGTTTATACAAATACAATTGATTGTAAAGCAGCTGTTCAATGGAATACTCCAACCGTTACTGATAATTGTGGTTCTACAATTAATTTGACATCAAACTTCCCATCTGGATCTTTATTCCCAGTTGGAGTAGTTACGATTATTTATAATGCCTCAGATATCTGTGGAAATACTATTCAACATTCATTTACTATTACGGTACTTAATAACTGTTGTAATGCGACTCCAAAGATATACTGTCCAGCAAATTATAATGGATGTCCAATAGAACATTGTGGCGTAAATATATCCGGAACTGCTAGTGCTGAACCCGGCACACCAGGATGCCCCATACCCATAGTTTCATTTCGGGATTCCTTACTTAATTTATATTCATATTGCACCAATGCTAAGAAATTTATTAGAATCTGGAGAGCTACCGATCCAAATGATTCTAAAAATTATGTTGAGTGCAAGCAAACCATAGATCTTATTGATAAAACTCCACCTGTCTGGAATTTCTGTCCTCAAGATATTACTGTAAATGCATATGGAGATTGTGCAAAAACAGTAAGTTGGAATCCTCCAACTGCAACTGACAATTGTAGTTCTATGGTTCAAATATCCAGTAATTATTATCCAGGTCAAAGTTTTCCTGCAGGAACTACCCAAATCATTTATACAGCCAAAGATGCTTGTGGTAATACCATAACTCACAGCTTTAAAATAACTGTAATTGGCTCTGGATTAAGCATCACATGTCCTTCAGATATTGTTGTTGAAAGAACAGATCCCCAACTTCCAGGAGCTTATGTCAATTGGCCTCATCCCAATGTTACAACTTGTGGATCATGTAAAGACACATTGAAAGGATTTATCTATATGGGTACTTACAATGGAAGTAAATATTATTGCTCCAAAACGACTGAAACCTGGAGTAATGCAAGGAATATTTGCTCAAGTCTTGGCGGCTTTCTTGCGGTAATTAATTCTTCAGCAGAAAATAATTTTGTTGCAAGTAAATTAATGGGTGGAACGGCTTTTATTGGATTACATGATTCTAACATTGAGGGTAACTTCGAATGGGTCAACAATGAACCAGTAAATTTCATAAATTGGTATCCAGGTCAACCCAATAATGCCAATGGAGATCAGGATTATGTAGAGATGTTACCTGACGGTACATGGAATGATCAGTACGGCAATAGTTATAGAGAATTTATCTGTGAAGTTCCCTGTTATACTCTTACACAAATTGAAGGACCTCCTTGTGGTTCATTATTCAAATGTGGATCTACTAGAGTCACTTATGTTGCAACTGAAGGAAATTTTAAAGACACTTGTAGTTTTAATGTAACTGTGAAATGTAATGGCAACAAATACTGTGATTCTTACGGTCAAAGTTGTTCTTATTTGTGGATCAAAAACGTCAACATTTGCACCATAAATAATACCACTGGTTCTAACAATGGATATGCTTTTTTCCCTTATCCATGTGGTGAATTAAAATGGGGCAATACTTATAATATTTGCTTGACTCCTGGATTCTTCAGTAATGCCTACACTGTATATTGGAAAGTATGGATTGATTACAATGGCGATGGAGACTTTATGGATCTTGATGAATTTGTTGCTTATGGAACAGGAAGTTCAACCATTTGTGGCAACATTACATTGCCATGGAATTGTCAGTGTTCAGTTAACAATACAAGAATGAGAGTGTCTATGTCCTATAGTTGTTATCCAGGTAATTCTTGTTCTATCTTTACTTACGGTGAAGTTGAAGATTATTGTATCAATATCAGCAAAGGAAATTTAAAATCTGATGATGTCAATGGATTGGCTAAAAAAATTGATGCTACAGAAATGTTTGGTCAATGGTCTAATCAAAACGACCTTGAAATAAGAAGCATACATTCACTTGATGAAGGGTCGGAAGCTAGTTTAGAATTATTGCCAAATCCTGCAACTTCAATCCTAAATATTTCTATCGCTGGAGTTAAGAATTCTAATCTGAGAATTATTAATTCTGAAGGTATAGAAATCTTTAAAAATCAAATTGAATCCTCTTTGTATCAACTTGATGTTTCAAATTGGGAAAGTGGAATATATCTTGCAATTATGGAGAATGAAAATTCTCAAAGAATAATTAAGAAATTTAGTATTGTGCATTAAGGCATTGCTGCATTAATACTTTTGAACTTAGCCGGGTGAATTTATTTCATCCGGCTTTTTTTTAGTGCGCCCAGCATGGGCAATTGCTAGTCAACTTGTACAACTTACAACTTACAACTTTTTTCTATTTACCAATTACTACTACTTTTTCACTCTGTATCTTCACCCCTCGCTCAAAAACTTTATCAACATAAACACATGAAGGCAATTCATCCTTACACCAAATTAATACCTTCAAATAATTATTCTTACTACCTGATGAGCTTGTTATACCACAAAGAGAAAATCCAATTTTTAATTATACCCTTACGAAAGACTTTATGACCTAAATAGGTCCATCTAATCAATATTTTATGTATTAATTTTTAAAGTAATATCAAATAAAATCAAAGAATCTTCATTCTTTTTGATATATTTGTAACTTTATAACTTAATTGATCAAAGCTATGATAAGAATTATTCTCTTCTTCTTTTGTGCTTTCGTAGGAGTTCTTTCTGCCCAGAAAATTACACCTTCTGTTATTGCTAGCGCTGGCGCAGTCATGAAAGGCTCAAATTTTTCACTTGAGTGGACTTTGGGAGAAGTCATCACAGAAAGCAAAACCACTCCATCTCTTAACGTTACTCAGGGATTCCATCAGACAGGATTGGGTATTACCAATGTCAGCGATCACCTCCAGTTAACTGACCTAGATGTATTTCCTAATCCGGTTAGTTCTATACTTAACATTTCGAACAAATCTCATAGTCAATTACAATTTACATTACGCTCTCTTGATGGAAAAGAAATTCTTAAGGATCATTTGAATATTGGATTAAACGAATTGAATTTACAGTTCCTTTCTTCTGGTCATTACATCCTTTGCATCAAGGATTCTTCTTCTCAACAAAACTACTCCATTGAAAAAATTAATTAATCGCAAATAAAATTTTATATAATGAATAAATTAATCTCCGTTTTTATTTTACTTCTGTGTTCTTTTTTTTATGCAGAAGCCCAGAGTTTTAAATATCAGGGTGTGGCAAGAAATAATGCCAATGCACCTCTCGTAAATCAAAACATTAGCTTAAGACTTTCTGTACTTAATGCTTCCAACACTCCTGTATATGTTGAATCTCATGCAGTGAAGACTTCAGACCTAGGAATTTTTAGTGTGAATGTATGTCAGGGGACTTCACCAACGGGAAATTGTGCTAGTATTGATTGGTCAATCGCTGGATACCAATTGAAAGTAGAGATGGATCCTGCAGGTGGTACTACCTTTACAAATTTAGGTAATTCTCCTATTCTTGGAGTTCCGATTGCAAATTTCGCAACCAAAGCAGGATCAGTACCAGGTGATAACGATGGTAATCCTACCAACGAAATTCAAACCCTGAACTTCAATACTACTTCTAATCAACTTAGTATCACTCAAGGAAACAATGTAGATCTTACTCCTTTAAAAAATGATGCCGACGCAGATCCAGCCAATGAAATTCAAATGATTAGCTTCGATACCACCAACAATGAAATTTCTTTGAACAAAGGTGGCGGTAAATTTCAACTACCTATTAACAACAATAGTCTTTGGGTAAAAAAAGGAGATACGCTTATTTATAAATCTACCAATAATATAGGTATATGGTTTAGAAATAGCAGATTTCAAATTGATTTTGGACCAACAGTTAAGAGACAATTCATTTCGAACACGAATAGATGGATAGATGAGTTTTACAATGCATCTCCTAATCTTCTAAAGACCATTGCATTTGGATCAGAGCTTTATGACCCAGGATCTTCTGCATTAGTAGATCACCATATCTCTACTTATCATAGAATCAATAATGATACTATGTTCAGAGTTAGATCTACTATTTATACAAGTCCTGGACTGTCTAGCGACTTAGGATTGTTCTGTAATGTTACCCAAGGTGGAACTGACTTTCATGTTCCGGGAGTAACGCTGGTTGCTCAAGGTGCCATAGGATCTTTGACCTCTTATGTAGGTGGAGCACCAGGTGGAACGATGACTGCAGCCAATATTGGAGGAACAGTTGTTCCATATGTTGGCGTGTTTGGCACTCAACCCAATACCTTAATAGGAGGAATTTACAGAAATGCCGCTGGTCAATCTGTAGTACAAGCGAATATGAAGACATTCATCATGGATCATCCAACCGATCCTACTAAGGAAATATGGTATGCTTGTGTCGAAGGACCAGAAGCAGCTGCTTACAATAGAGGTACTGCAACTTTAATAAATGGTGAGGCATATATCTCTTTTAGTGAAGATTTTAATTTGATCCTTAATCCAAGTACAATGACGGTTCAGATTACTCCACTTTCTGCAGATTCAGAAGGTCTAGCAGTAGTTGAACGTTCTGGAAAAGGATTCAAAGTAAAAGAACTTCGCAAAGGAAACGGTAATTATCAATTTGATTGGGAAGTTAAAGGCGTAAGACAAGGATATGAAGATTTCAAGCCCATAAGAATAAAAGGAAAAGAAACCATCACTATGCTACCTGCAGGATTTAGTCTAGAGCCTAATTTGATAAAAACTGGAAAAAAATAATATTTTTTAATTGTTGATAAATAGAAAAGCCTCAACATTGTTGGGGCTTTTTTTTTAATGTCTATATTTCCTCTTCATTCATAAGAGCTTTTCTCAATCTTCGGAAATATCGCAGTTGAACAAAATAACTAACCATTTTTTTAATTATTGATTCGTTTCTAGTTCCTTCATCATATAATAAAATTGATGCTTGAACAAGTTGACTATTGGCTTCTTCGAATTGATCTAATTTTTTCAGTAATGTTGATTTTTTTTCTTCATTATCTGATTGAACTGCCTGATCAATTTCTTCATGCAGATCCATCATATCCATTAAAAATTCTGGATCCAATGGTCTTTCAATTAATTCTTTTGCTCCTTCTATTTCTAGCAAATATTTCAATCTTGCTATCGGATCAAGCAAGGTCTTATAGGCAAGATTATGATAAGTGATTAATTCATCATCAAATGACTTTGATGACGAACTTACATTCATGTCTGGATGCAGATTTCTACTTAGTTCATAGAATTTCTTGCGAAGGTTATTAAGATCAATATGATATGCTCTTGGAATCCCAAAATGGGTAAAATAATCTTCCTTCAAATTATTTATTCCAAAATCTCATAAAATCCAAACCATTGGCATATAAAAGCAATGCCATCAGAAGAATAAATCCAACCATAGTAGCCTTCTCCATGAACTTATCACTTACCTTTTTACCTGTCACAACTTCAAAAAGCAGAAACATTACATAGCCTCCATCCAAGGCAGGAATTGGCAAAAGGTTCATAAATCCAAGGATGATAGAAATAATTGCTGTAGTCCGCCAGAATGAGGCCCAATCCCAAGTTGTGTTGAACATACCTGCAATTGAAGCAAAGCCACCCAATGAATCCTTAGCTTTAATTTTGCCACTGAACATCTTACCAAATGCTTTAAGTTGATTGCTTAATAAATCCATGCCCATATGAATTCCTTTGGGAATGGCCTGAAAAAAACTATAGTATTCTGTTTCTGTTTTTAAAATTTTCTGGAATGGCAGCCAAGCAAAGCCTAACTTATCATTCTCTTTTCTTGTCAAATTAATATGCAAAGTATCTATACCACGAAGCAATGTAAAATCAAAATTCTTTGTTTCTGTATTTTTTAAAATAGGATAAACTTCATTTACAAAATTATTGGTTGAACCATTGACAAATAATATCTTATCCGTGGATTTTATTCCGGCTTTTTCGGCCACAGAATTGGGTGCTATTTCTTGTATTATTAAGGGAACACGCACGCCCCAGAT
>JBDSHL010000124.1:0-3426 GCA_039918515.1 Saprospiraceae bacterium
TTGAAGTATATTCAGTATTATGGTTTTTAATCCATTGGTCAGCTTTATCAAAAAAGTCTTCGTGTTTTTCTTCCACAGATTTGCCAAAATCAATTTTCTTATCGGCAAATCCATCGTTATCAGCGTCTAATTCCTTTTCCTTTGATTCGAGTGCTTTTCCTTTTTCAATCGTTTTTTCGACAAGATCATCAATCTTCTCTAAGGCCTCATTAGCTTTGTTTTTGATTCCTTCACGAAATTCCTTAGTTCCTTCGTCCAGATCTTTCATTTTATCTTTAACAGAATTCCATAGTTCTGACCCTTGATCAGCAACTTCTTTGCCCGTTTCAACCATGAAATCTTTAGCTTTTCCTGCAAGTTCTTCTAATTTGGATTCAGTTTGGGAATCTGTTTCAACCGTATTGGTTGAAGCCTTATAAGGTTCATGGGGAACAGAATTCGTTGGTTTAGTAGGAATACTAAAGTCCAAGGGTTTAGAGTCTGCATTCTGCTCAGAGACCATTTCAGAATGATCATCTACAAATAAATTCTTTAACCAACTGATTATGGACATATTGACTATATTTCGCGCAAAGATAGGAAGTTTTAAAGAAAGCAGCCTCAATATAGTTTATTTAAGCTTTTAGCTTTAAAATGCTATGCAATTTACTAAATAATATAGACTATACAGAATAATCCACTTGATGTTGTATTCATTGTTTTCAGAAGTGAAATTTTCTAGCTCAATAATTATTTTACATTATTTCTTCTAAGAAAAATAAGATTAAACAAATAAAATATTAATGCTGAAACAAAAGAAAACATTAATTCATCAAGTTCTGTTTTAATTTTAAAGCTAACAAATTTATAGTCACTTAGTAAATACAATATTAGCATAAAACTAAAACCAACTAAGCTAAAAAATAATAATCTAAATTTTGAAAAATTGTAATTAATCACTAACAATTGCATTATTAATATGCCTAATAAAAATGGACTAAAAAAAAACAGACTAAATTTAAAGCTTAAAAATAATGTTAAAAAAGAATATTTAAAGTCATTCAATAAAGATAAAAATGCCAATCTAAATATCAAGCATATTATCCATACTAATAATGATGAACTTAGTACCTTCAACTTCATGCTAATTGGATTGCAAGCAAGGTGGTTTAGCTTGAGCAAGAATTGAAGTTTGTGCTTTGCATCCAATTATTGAACCTATACTAATTAATACTAGAAAGATTAACTGCTTCATATAAGATATTAAAATTTGTGAAATCTTCATTTATAAAATCTTACTTTGCCACTGTTCCACGGGTATGAGGTAAAGTACAAACTATCATTATAAAAGCATCTAAAGTTTTTAAAATCATATTGGAGACAAATATTAGATTTAATTAAAGTAAAATCAAACTGTATAGTATCGACATCCCTTTCAATTCCATTAAAATCAACTAAATGCAAAAAATATTCGCGATGAATAGGATAATCAGTGCTATCTTTTCCTTTTTTTATTAACTGTATTTTTATTCCCCCACCCGAATTTATTGTTCCTTCTGTACGAATTGTATCTCCATTTTGAGCAATTAGAACTGACCCTATTTCAGAATATGGGCATTCAAGACAGTGTCCAATAATAGTTTTATTAGTAGATTTTCCATAGACGATACAATTAAAAAGTGTATCAAAAGTTGTATTTCCTTGGCAATTACTATCACAGTCTGGACAGCAACCATAAAAAATTAATAATAGAAGAGATGAATAAATATAAAATAAATTTTTCATATTGTGACTTATTATTATTAGTTCCATAAGCAACCAAAAAGCGGTCTTAACCTTTTTACTTTTTGAATGAATTAATATTAGGCAAAATCTATCTTACTTCTAAGCAATATCCAGCATAATTATAAAACCATTGGATTGAATCTGATAAAATAAATGTATTCGACCCTTTATTGCGCAACAGTTTCATTAAATCAATATTATCAATATTTGGCGATTCAAGTTTAAAATTGATTTCACGACCTCGACAATTGAATTGATAATTATTTTGTAAATGACTGTCCCCTGAAGTCAGACTTTGAATTTTAATCCAAAAATAACCTTCTTGCACCAATTTTAATTTACAAACGAAATTTAGACTATCATTTTCCAAACTGTATTCGCCTATAATTGCTGAGCCCTTTCGACTAGATTCAGCATTTAAATTTGAGCCCTTTTGTTTTATAAATATACAGTACTTATTTATATATGAGTCAGTACTATATTCATACGTGGTATCTAATTTAAAAAAATTAATTATCGGAAGAATACTATATTTACTTGCATCGTACATTTTATCTGTTTTCTTGTCATAGATTAATTTGTAGAACTTAGAAGATATGGTAATGGTATCTCCAATAGCATAAATGGACTTATATTCATCAATTGTAATGGGGAGTATTATATCACCAGGACATCTCGGTCCATCATCACCACATGAATACAGAAATAAGATTGTAATAATTGTTTTAAATAATTTCATTAATACGAATTAATTAAATTTTCCATTTTTTGAATTAAAATTGGCTCATGATTACCCATGTTTGTTTGAATTATTTAAAAATCATAATACCTCTCTCTTTCTTATTGTCCAAAATGAATATTTCAAATTTAGTGAAAGTACATCTTGCAAATTGTTGTATCTAATATTGAAAATATATTTGTCAACATTTCCTAAGGTATAATCTGCACCAATAGACAACTTTTTATAAAAATTGTAATTAGTTAGGACCCTAAATCCGAATCCATTAGGGTGGTGCACCTCTTCTTGATAAACAGCATTTGTGCCTAATCGACTTTGAAGAATTAGACCTAATCCTGTACTTAACATACCTTTAAAAAACTTATATGAAACACATAAAGGCAATTCTAAAAAAACATCCGTTTGTTTATAATAACCGATAGCATTATAATAGTCAATTGTGCCCCTATATGATATCGCAAGTCCAGAATTAAAGCATAGATTAGATCCATTTGGACTATAATCAATACCCATTTCTAATTTAGGTAAGAAACGTCGTTTAAAGAGCTTTCTTACTTCTAGATACTGATTATGATCTTCATAGGATAGTATTGGATTTATTGTAGCATAATTCAAATTGGCTTGAACATAAATTGTAGTTTGAGTGAAGCTCTTATTTAACAAAAATATGTTCAGTAGACTAATAATTAATACCTGTCTCATAATTAAATAATTTATAATGGTGCAAGTTAAGGAGAAAAACCTATATAAGCAAAATTTCAATAGACTGTATGTGTACTTAGGCTTATAATTGTTAAGGGTAAATGGTTAATTATTAATGAGTTGAAGTGATGAAAATATTATCAATATTAACTAGAACTAATGAAGATGATGGACTGTATTTACTTATATTAGTGTTTACTATATTCAACAGCTGTTCACTT
>JBDSHL010000125.1:0-2088 GCA_039918515.1 Saprospiraceae bacterium
TTTGAGATTAAATGATACCGTGTTTGGAAGAAAGTATTTTTACGTTCTTAAGAATGTTAATACCCATTTTGAAAATAAGGAAATTGAATCAAGTAGTGATGATCTAGGAGTTCAAATAGAAGTTTTAGCTGGAGGTGATAGTGATTCTATAAGAGAAACATTAAAACCAGGAATTATTTTTAAATCGAATTTGGCTTATAAATTTCCTTATAATCAAGAGAAATTGGGTATTCGCATAGAAGTATCAGATAGCTTATCTAGTTTTTTAGCAGATGAAATAAGAAAATCAAGAACAAAGAAATTCAGCATCAAAGAAAATGAAACCATTGAACCGGAACCTGGAGTTAAATTTAAATTACTTGGATTTAATAAAAACCCTAAAGCAATCAATTATCAACCTGAGGACGGAGATATTGCTGTAGCATCGATTATTGAATTTTCTATGAACGGTATAAAAAGTGAATTACAGCCAATCTATTTAATTCGCAATCAACATGAAATGGTATTGCCATGTCAAAGTTTCGCCAATGGAATATCTATTAGGTTCAACCATATTAACCCAGGTAGCTCAACCATGGACTACGAATATTCAAGATTTGATATGCCTCAAGAAATTCCCGTTAGGATTGCAGAGAATGTGCCGAGAACGGATTACATTGTGATGGAGATCATAGAATTTCCTGGAATAAATTTAGTGTGGATTGGAAGTCTTCTAATGGTTTTTGGTTTAGCCTATGGATCTTATAAAAGAAGCAAATAACAGCTTGTATGTTTAAGAAATTTGTGATCATTGGAACAGGGAGACTTGCGAAACATTGGTCTGAATTTCTCGCTTCAAAGGATAAAGAGATCGTGCAGATTTATGGTAGAAATTTGGATGAAGCCAAGGTACTTGCCGCTCGCATTGGATCAAGTTGCACAAATCAGATGGAGTTGATTTCCTTGAATGCAGATGTTTATTTTCTTTGCGTTAAAGATGATTCTATTGAAGAGGTAAGTGAAAGTCTTAGGAAGTTCTTGTCAGCAGATAAATTAATTCTTCATTTTTCTGGAAGTTTACCTTATGAGCAAATAAATTCTTATTTTATCAATAGGGGAGTAATGTGGCCGCTTCAGAGTTTTAATGAAGCTAAAGTTATTCATTGGGAGGAAATTCCTTTTTTCATAGATGCCAATGAAAATATTATGAAAGAACTTAAGAGTTTTGCTAGTGAAATAGGCCTGAATTACATAGAAGCAGATTACACAAATAGAAAGATGATTCACCTTGCTGCAGTAGTGGCAAATAATTTTTCCAATTTTAATTTAATTATTGCAGAAGACATTTTAAGAAAAATTGATATCCCCTTCGAAGTTTTGAAACCGATTATGACAAGTTCTATAGACAAAATTTTTGTTAATGGTTCTGAGAGTAGTCAGACTGGTCCTGCCAGAAGAGATGATCATGAAATCGTACAAGCGCAATTGAATTTATTAGAAAGAGAATTTCCTGAGTATAAGGCTTATTATAAACTTATGTCAGACTTAATATCTACGCATTTTAACCACAAAAAATAAGAGAACATTGAGATTATTAGGTAATATTCCCCACCCACAATTATTAATAAGTGTATTTCGTTCTAATACTAAGATAATTTTAAAATTTGAAATTGGTCCATTTGAACAAGTCTATAAATTCCTGGAGACGGAGTTGATTTATGATGCAGCATCCATTTCCAAGTTAATAGATGAAACAATGCTCTCCAAAGTATTTGAAATTTTTGATGAAATGAATGTAAATTATAAATCCATAAATGAAAAAAAATAATTTGTTTAATAAATGCTATTTGTTGGCCCTCATTTGTTTATTGGCTATTGGTTTTAATTCATGTGTTTTAGATCCTGACCTTAATTCTGCCAAGACTGAAATAACACTTGTTTTTAGTTCTGGGCCATTGGCGAATAAGGAACTTAAATTCACAAGCAATAATAAGACCGATGAATTGCAGTTTTATATAAGTAAAAATACGACACGAGTATTTGTACAGCCACTTATTAGTGCAGAAAATAGAGGTATGAGTACTTCGAGTTCCATAAATTTAGCTTGGC
>JBDSHL010000126.1:0-4161 GCA_039918515.1 Saprospiraceae bacterium
GGAGAGGTCGGAGGGCCTTTTAAAGGAGATGGTGGTGCATATATCATTCAACTTACCAGTAAAAAAGATCCTGGGGTTGCTGCGAATTTAGAGACTTTCAAAAGATTCTATAAGCATACTGCTATAAGTAGCATACCAACCTATTTAATGTCTAGTCTAAAAAAGAATTATAAGCTTAAGGATAATAGGGTAACCTTTTTCTAATATTTAAGCTTTCTACATTGAATAAGCCTTAGTAACCCAATACTGAGGCTTTTCTTTTTTTAAGCCGAATTGCGCGAAAGTCTTACTTTAGCCGTTCATATTATAAAACAAAAAAATCAATTTATGAGTCAATCAAGCAGTCATCCAAAAGGACTATGGGTTCTATTTGGTACAGAAATGTGGGAGCGTTTCAATTTCTATGGAATGCGAACCATACTTACCCTTTTCATTGTAAGTGCCCTTGCGATGTCCAAGGAACAATCTTCTATCATATATGGAGGATTCCTTGGATTATGTTATTTGACACCTATGCTTGGTGGATTTATTTCAGATCGATTTCTGGGAAACAGATATTGCATAATGCTTGGAGGATTGCTGATGGCAATAGGGCAATTGTTGCTTTTTACCAGTGCAAATATCTTTACAACTAATCTTGAACTAGCGAGAACTATTCTATATGTCGCCTTGGGGGTGATTATTTTTGGAAATGGATTTTTCAAGCCTAATATTTCCAGCATGGTAGGTAGTTTATATCCACCAGCAGAAAAAAATAAATTAGATACTGCCTTTACCATATTTTACATGGGAATCAACATAGGAGCATTCTTAGGTCAATTTATTTGTCCAATGGTAGGAGATATTGTAGACACAAACGGTGTACGTGATGTTTTTGCTTTTAAGTGGGGATTTTTGGCAGCAGCAATTGCAATGGTTATAGGAACATTGACATTCTTTTTCCTAAAAGATAAATATGTTAAAACACCAGATGGCAGAGCTATCGGGGACCTTCCTTCAAAAAACCTTGCATCAGATTTCGCGGAAGGCGAAGCCTCCAAAGCAGAATTTTCTAGAAAATCTACTTACATTGCTTTCGGAGTGTTTCTAGTTTTAGGTACAATATTTCATTTAGTGTTTGGACAGAATTATGTCTACTCACTCATCTATGCTAGCGGCTTAACTTTAGCAGGATTAATTCTATCAGATACCTCATTAACTAAAGTTGAAACAGATAGGATTTTAGTGATTTACATTGTTTCCTTTTTTATCATATTTTTTTGGGCAGCATTTGAACAAGCGGGATCTTCCTTAACTTTTATTGCCGATAATCAAACGGATAGAAATTTCTTTGGATGGAATATGCCACCATCCATGGTTCAAATTTTCAACGGAATATTTGTAGTTCTTCTCGCCATACCATTTAGTATGTTATGGGATAAAATGAGAGCCAGTGGAAGAGAGCCTATTTCTCCCATGAAGCAAGCTTTTGGATTGGCATTTATTGCATTAAGTTATTTTATCATTGCACATAATGTTAAAGATCTAGGTGATAATGGATTATTAGCTGTCCAATGGTTAGTGCTTTTATATTTCATACAGACTTTAGGTGAATTGTGTCTGTCTCCTATTGGATTATCACTTGTAGGTAAACTTGCACCAAAAAGATTTGCTTCGTTATTATTTGGTGTATTTTTTCTTTCAAATGCTTCGGGATATGCATTGGCAGGAACTTTGGGATCTATCCTTCCTGCAACAGGAGAACAATATAAGAAAGCAATGGAGTTAGGAATAGATTTGAAGGGAGTTTTAAATAAGACGATGACTCCAACTACAGAACAATTAAGACTATTAGCTGAAAATAAAATCAATGACCATTATCCAAGTTTTGCAGGATTCACGATTACGAGCTTGTATGAATTTTTTATGGTTTTTGTAATACTATGTGGAATAGCTTCAGTGCTTTTATTTAGTTTGACTCCAAGGTTAAAGAAAATGATGCACGGAATTAATTAATTTCAAAGAATGGAACTTAATAATAAAAAATTAGAAAGAAACTCAAGGATAATTTATTATGCGATATCCATTATTCTATGTCTCTTTCTTATTCTACTTTCAAATAAAATTATTGACGACCTTGATCGTGCAACTGTAAGACCTGAAGTAAGCAACTTTGAAGATAAATTGGTTCAAGAAAATCTTTCGGCCAATTTAAAATCTATTGATGCAGATATTGAAAACTTGTCAGCCAAAAACAGCAATATTGAAAAAACCATTTCAACTGCAAGAGAGAATTATGACAATGAAAAACAATCGTTTGACAATTGGGTGCAGACCAGAAAAACATTAGGTTCACCAGACAAGGATATTGAAGTTAGCAGCAGAGCAAAAAAGCTTGATGATTATTATAAAGTTGAACAGGATTGGCGCAACCAAAGAGATAATTTTCAGAAACAAATTGATATTAAGAATAATGAAAGAGCCAATATTCAGGATAAGTTTAATGAGAATTTCAGAGCAGCTGAATTACAATTCAATGTAAGCTTAAAAAAGTATGAACTCAAAGTGTTTTTGATAAGACTTCTTTTTGTTGCTCCTATATTATTTTTAGGAATTTTCTTTTTTATCCGTTATAGAAATCATAAGTATTGGCCATTGTTTTTTGCATTCACCTTATTTTCCTTCTACTGTTTTTTCTTTGGACTTCTACCTTATTTACCAAGTTATGGAGGTTATGTGCGCAACACTGTAGGAATCCTCTTATCAGCAGGACTTGGATATTATGCAATTAAATACATCCAGCGTTACATGGCACTGAAGAAAGCAGAGTTAGAAATCTCTACTGAGGAAAGAGCTCGAAAGATCGGTATTGAAGTCGCTGAAAAAGCTTTGGATAACCATTTTTGTCCTTCTTGTGGAAAAGATTTTGTATTGAAGAAATGGGATTTCCCTTCAAAAACGGTTGAGAATGAGCTCTACAAATATGTTACAGACTTCTGTAGACATTGTGGCTTAGAGTTATTCTCAAAATGCGAAAGTTGCGGAGAAAAGAACTTTAAACATCTTGCTTATTGTTCATCTTGTGGTTGCAGTATGACTAAGAATAAAGCTCAGACGTAGGAGTTTTAAGAATCTAAAAAGAGTGATTCATCAATTATTTTAACGAATTCGTCAAGAATTCTGCTTAGTTTGTCAATAATAATATTATAAACTTTAACGCTGACGTAAATTTGCAGTAGAATTTGGTTAATTAGTTAAAGATAAGAATTTGGATAATGAGATATAAGAGGCGCTTTTGGGCGCCTCTTTCTTTGTATGCTCAGTGTACTAATTCGGTTGAACCCAGAGGGTTGTTATTTTCTATTGCATTTATTCACATTTCGAAGATTAGTTTATTTTTAGGAAGAACTGGGGTTATTGTTATGATGGAAAATTTAGTCATCAATAATTTGGGCTTAAGTATTCTAAAGGTTTCGATGGTATGGATTTAATCAATAGGCATGAATAGATAATGATCATTTCTTCTATTTATAATTTACCTTTAACCCGATCTAGGCAATAGAGTTTTGTAGTGAGAGTCAAAAGGCCAATAAAGATTAGTGCTCCCGGAATATTTTTACCGCAAACATGGTTACCCCCATGTTGAGGATAAAAATATGAGGAAGTGCTAATGTTTGCTGGCATTTTGGCTCGTAATAAAAAGTCTATTGCATAGTTCGGGTTTAACACAAATCTTTATTCATGTCTATATGCGCCAATCATACTAATTTAATAAAAAATCTCAATCTACTTCAGTCGCTTTTAATATTATTATTCTTATTAATGGCGAATGACATGTTTTCTCAATCTTTCAATCCATCCTATTACAATTCAATGCAATGGCGCTGTATTGGTCCTCATCGAGGTGGCCGAACAGTGGGTGCTGTAGGTGTTCCTTCCCAACCGAATGTATTCTATATTGGTGTAAATAATGGAGGAGTTTGGAAGACTACAGACTATGGACGTTGTTGGAAGCCATTGTTTGACGATCAGTCTACCGGTTCAGTCGGTGATGTTGTTGTATCTCCAAGCAATCCAAATGTGCTTTATGTAGGAAGCGGTGAAGGAATTCAGAGACCAGATTTGTCCGTTGGAAATGGTATTTATAAGTCATCAGATGCAGGTAACACTTGGACCAATACC
>JBDSHL010000127.1:0-2238 GCA_039918515.1 Saprospiraceae bacterium
AAGATGCCAGCTGGTTAATATTAAAACATTGCTGATCTTCTGATAGTACAGTTATTGAATCAATATTTCCAATATATTGAATGTGTTGATGATTTAAGTATTCTGAATAATTAAATGATTCAAATTCTTCATGAATGATAACTTTTTGGAAGTTCCCTGAAACCAGCACATTTTTGCCAATAAAATATTTTATACTGTCATCTACTGTTTTGTATTTTAATAGGGCGTCTACATCTCTTGATTGATAATTGAAATGTATCCGAATATTTGAATGGTTTTCTTTTGAGTCGATGGATTCAATGTTGGCTAATAAATTATTGGCATAAAATTCTGTTTGAATTTCAGAGGAATGATAACTGCTCAGATGTATAGTCTTCCTAATTGAAAAAATAGTAAGTATAATTGGTAAACCCAATAGCCAATATAATGCGGCTCCAGTCCTTAATTTTTTGTAAAAGAAGATAAATATAACGATTACTATAGAAGAAAGGAGCAGAGCGTTGCAGGCAGATTGAGGTAATACAAAGACTAGGCTTAGCAGGGTGGTTAATGCAATAAATGGTCGAGAGATAAGACTACGGGTCATAGCCAAGGGTTTAGTTCTCAATAAAATCCAAAATTATTACTTGTATATAGGATCTACATGTATGATTTTTACATAAACAGATATTAATTTGTATAATATGTACATATATTATTAGTGTTTTATCTCAGAATTTGTCAAGAAACTTCCAAATGCTTAACTTGCTGCAAAATTTTGAATATTGAGGTGGTTGATAATTTTTGCTTGGCTATTCCTACTCTTACTTTATGGCTACCTATGGATATTGGCAAAGACTAATTGTTGTCAAAGGTCCATTCCGGGTGGTTTAAAGCAGGATTCGATGCTTGATATTCAAAGAACTGAGCCAATCATTTTTTGTTGGAATTCCGACTCTGCTAGCATCGCTAATTCAAGGAACATATACTTGGATTCTTTTAAAGCGGAGCATAAAAAAGATAATAATAGAATTCAATTCACTCGATCTACAGTTGATGATGGCACAGAAGAGGAAACCTATAAACTTTTTAAGGATAGAGCATTGTCTTTGAAAAGATATTTTGTTTCAAAAGGTGTTGGAACTATTCAGATATCATCAGAATATATAGGAGAAAAAAATCCAATGAATTCTAATTCTACCGAATTTGGTAGATTTAGAAATAGAAGATCAGAACTCGAAATATTAAATTAATTTTTATGCAACTATTATTATTGATGTGTGATTTAAGTTGGTGGCAAATACTTTTATCATGGTTGTTGCCTTTTATCCTTGGCTGGTTGCTTTCAAATTTCTTAAATCAAACAAATACTCAAGAAAATTCAAATCTAAATGAGTACACAAAGGACAATTTAAGAGATGATTTTTTGGATTCTAAAAAGTTAAAAGAACTCCATATACTTCAAAGAAGAAATATTGAACTGGAATCGAATTTAGAGGATTGTATTAAAACAAAACTCACCCTTGAAAGAAGAATTGCCTATTTGGAAAGAATTGAGAAGAATGAAAAACTCCAAAATAAAAATTCAATATCGATTAATTCTGAAAATACTCCTACGGAATTCGAGTCTAATAAGGTTGAAGAAATAGTTAATGAAAATAAGGTAACGGAAAGAAAAGCTGATATCATTGAGCCAAGTAAAGAATATCCTATAGAAGATGAAGAAATTGTAATGGACGAATTGTCCAATGAAAATGATTATAATTCTTATAATAAACTAAATCCTGAAAAATTACAGATAATAGAAGGGTTAGGTCCAAAAATGGAAACATTTCTTAATAGTCAGAATATTTTTAATTGGAATGATTTGGCTGCTCAGGATTCAAATTATATTAAATCAAAGTTAGAAGAACTAGACCCTAAATACAGAATTCTAGAACCTGGATCTTGGCCAAGGCAGGCACAATTAGCAAGAGATAGAAAATGGAATGAGTTGATTGTTTATCAGAAGAAATTGACGGCTGGAAAAAGCAAAGAAAATACTGTTGCCAAGGATTCCAAGCTTGAAAAAATTATGTTCAAGTTAGGTCTTTTAAGAAAGTATAAAAAAGATGACCTAAAGGCCATTGAAGGAATTGGACCAAAAATTGAAGGTATATTGCACAATGCTGGAATTTGGACATGGGGCCAATTATCCACATTCGATGTGAGTGACTTGAAATCAATTCTTGAAAAGGCAGGTGATCGATATCAATTAGC
>JBDSHL010000128.1:0-26608 GCA_039918515.1 Saprospiraceae bacterium
AGAAGGCACTTCGGAAATTTATTTTGCAGTAATTGCTACATCTTTGACTTTAGCTGTAGTATTTATTCCAGTTGTTTTTCTTGGGGGATTTGTAGGAAGGCTTTTCAGAGAATTCGGGGTTGTTGTCGCCGGTTGCGTAATGGTATCTGCATTTGTGAGTTTAACTTTAACACCAGTGCTTAATATTTATTTCACCACTAAAAGTATTGAACACGGATGGTTTTATAGAGTTACTGAACCTTTCTATAAGTCTATGGAAAATATTTATGAAAGCATGTTGAAATCATTTATTCAAATCAGATGGCTTTCTATTTTAATTATTCTGGCCTGCGGGTTTCTTACTTATTATTTGATTAATAAACTGCCTTCTGAATTGTCTCCACTAGAGGATAAATCTCAATTTAGATTATCTGTTTCTGCTCCAGAGGGAAGTTCCTTTGAATACATGGACAAATATTTGGATAAGGTAACCAATCTGGTCATTGATTCTGTGCCTGAGAAAGAGATTGTGCTGAGTGTCACAGCGCCAACCTTTTTTGGTTCTGGAGCAGCCAATACAGGATTTGTCAGAGTACTACTAGTAGATCCCAAAGAAAGGATGGCTTCACAAGATCAAATAGTTCAGCGAATTTCTAAATCTTTATCTAAAATTTCGGAAGGCCGTGCATTTCCAATTCAAGAACAGACTATTTCTGTAAATAGAAGAGGTGGACTACCTGTTCAGTTTGTTATTCAAAACAACGATTTTGAAAAAATTAAATCCGCTCTGCCAAATATACTTGAAGCAGCTTCAAAAAGTAAAATTTTAGTAAATGTTGATTCAGATTTGAAATTCAATAAACCAGAACTTATGCTTGAAATCAATAGATCCAAAGCAAGTGAATTAGGAATCAGTATTGAAGATATCTCTACCACTT
This sequence comes from Saprospiraceae bacterium, assembly GCA_039918515.1. Taxonomy (GTDB): domain Bacteria; phylum Bacteroidota; class Bacteroidia; order Chitinophagales; family Saprospiraceae; genus Vicinibacter. The sequence continues at coordinate 918 of JBDSHL010000128.1, forward strand.
TACAACTGGCGATGAGCAATAGAAGGTTTGGATATTTTACAATGAATGGAAAGCAGTATCAAGTCATAGGACAGGTTGATAAAAGTTTTAGAGATGCCCCAGAAGATATAAAATTACTTGGGGTTAGAAACAAATATGGAAAAATTGTAAGTATTGACAACGTGATCAGCATTAAAGAAATAGTTACCACTCCTACGCTTTATCATTTCAATAGATATAAGTCAGCAACAATAAGTGCAGGATTAGCTGAAGGTAGCGCACTAGGAGATGGTATTAAAGAAATGAAATCGATTACCAAGGAATTTTTAGACTCTTCTTTCACAACTAGTTTGAGTGGCGTTTCGCGTGATTTTGTAGAGAGTTCAGGAGGAATTGGATTTGCATTTATCATTGCATTGATAATGATATTTCTCGTTTTAGCAGCTCAATTCAATAGCTTTATTGATCCTCTTATTATCATGTCAACGGTGCCGTTGGCTATATTTGGCGCATTGATATCACTTTGGTTATTTAATCAGTCCATTAATATTTTTTCTCAAATTGGAATGATTATGTTGATTGGATTGGTCACCAAAAATGGAATTTTAATTGTTGATTTTGCAAATCAGAAAAGACTAAAAGGTGAAGAAAAGTATATGGCTATAATCGATGCATCGAAGCAAAGGTTAAGACCAATATTAATGACCAGTCTTGCAATGATATGTGGAGCTACTCCTCTAGCCCTTTCATTAGGTTCAGGCTCAACGAGCCGAGTCTCGCTTGGACTTGTTATTATCGGAGGATTGCTTTTCTCTTTAATCTTGACACTGTTCATCGTTCCAAGTATTTATTCCTATATTTCGAGACCCAAAAAAGAAATTTATGAGAGTTTGTAAGACTATTATATTAATTTTATTTATTAACACACTACAATCTCAGACTCCTTTAACTCTTAAAGAAGCGGTTCGTATTGCATTAAATAATAATTATGGAATTAAATTATTTAATAAAGATCTTGACATCGCTAAGGCAAATAATAACTGGACGAATGCTGGTGCATATCCTTCCATTAAATTAACTGTGAATCCAAGTATAGTGAGCAATTCTGTCGACCAGAAATTTGTAAACAATACTGAAATTAATAGAAAAGATGCGGTACAGAAAAATATCAATTCAGAGATTCAATTAAACTATGATATTCTTAATGGTTTTAAAGTATTTATTACAAAAGATAAACTAAAAAATATAGAACTCCTAAGTCAGGCTGATTTAGAATTAAAAGTACTAAGTACCTATCACGACATCGCAATTATTTATTATCAAATTCTTAGTCTTCAGAATTCTATTACCACTCTTAAGTCTCAAGAAAAAATTGCTGAAGAAAGAAAATCACTTGCAGAGAATAAATTCAATCTTGGGCAAACCGGCAAAAATGCTTTCTTGGAAGCTTCAATTGATCAAAACGAAATTATTATTTTAGTAGCAAAACAGAATCAAGCAATAAAGGAGTCCTATGCTTCACTATATCAATTAATGAATGTAGTGAAATCTGATAACTATATACTCATTGATAGTCTGGATTATAACTCCATTAAACTGATTTCTAAAGTGACACATTCCATTGATGGAAGCATTGAAATGAAAAAATTTCAGCTTAGATTAAAAATTCAAGAACTTGAAAAAGATGAAATCAAAGCTCAGAGATATCCTAACTTAAATGTCTTAGCAGACTATCATTACAACAGATCTGAAAACCAGGCAGGTTTCAATCTATTTAGTCAATCGTATGGACCTGGACTTGGATTACAAGTCACCATGCCTTTGTATTCTGGTAAAAGAATAAACAAACAATTGGCCATAAATTCACTGGAAGCAGATAAAATTAAGTTGGAAGAATCAGATTGGTCTGCTATTTCAAGTATAAGGTTAAAGCAAGAAGAAGACAGAATGATTCATCAATTGAATCTTTATGAATTAGAACATTCTAAGTTGGTTTGGGCTCAAGAAAATATTGATATTCTTCGAAGAAAATTTGAATTAGGAGAAGCAAATAGTCTAGAATACAGTCAAGCTTTATTCAAAATCATTCAAATTAATGCCTCAGAAAATGACGCTTTATTCAACTTTATGGTTTCTAACATTAATGTCAATTATTTAACTTCAATGTTAGTCAACATACTCAACTAAATAGTGTTCTTTTTTAAGAAAGAATTTATATTCGTTGTAATTCCAATTAGATTGGTTCCTCCAGCGAGATGATAATTTGCATGTGTGAAGTCAAATTTAAACATATAGACTTTCAATCCAAAGCCAAATGATAGACCTCCAAACAAAGAGTAATCGTTGATATTCACTTCCATTCTTCTTAGATGATTATATCCTAATCGTAAGGCGAATGATTCAGTCTTCCCAATTAACATTTCACCACCAAATGTCAAATGCCTAAATACATTGCTTGTAAATTTTGAAAGTGCGCTTTTTGTCTTAAGATTACCAAAAAGATCGGCTTCTGCATTAATATTGGGATCATCATAACGTACATTCCAATATTCTAAATGATGTGCAGTTATTTGAAAAACAAATGGAATATGCTTTAGTCTTTTTGCAAATCCAAGCTCTGCCGTAAGTGGAATTCTCTCTTTAGTATATTGATAATTAGAAAAAGTAGTTCCGGCATTTCGAATAACAAATGCCAATTCGATATTCTTATCCGGAATCTTGTAGTTTAAACCTGCAGTCAAGGCCATTCCTGATGAACTAAATTGTGCTAAATGGCTTGACAGAAAATGTATTGAAGTTCCACAGGTAACTCTTTCATTTAATTTTTTAGATCCTGCTAAATAAACATCTGATTCATTTACTTTGGTAACGCCATTCACTGTTCCAAATTCATCTGCTGTTGGAATTCCAGAAGCGTTTAGAACTTGAAAACCTGCTTGTAATTGAATTCCATATTTGATTGGTTTGTGTGTGTAACTGAAACTACTAAAATTAATTCCATCAAAATAATATAGTTGATTAAAACTAATATTGGTATTTATTTTTTCACTAATTAATGCTGGATTGTAATAACACGAAGATGGATCAGAAGAAGTCCAAGCAATAGCTTCAGAACCAAGTGCGGTATTCCTTGGAGAAACAGAAACATTTAGATACTGGAATGAAGATCTTCCTCCTGTTACTCCTTGAGCAAAGGTAGCTTTGCTAAAAATGAAAAGGATTAGAATATAAATGTTGATTGTAAACTTCATGCTTTTCGTTAATTTAGTTTTACGGTTGTTAAAGAATCAGCTATCCAAATGGTGTTACATATTCCATCAATACATTGCATTTTCCGAATCATTGTACCTAACGAATCATACAATACAAGTAATCCATTTTCTTTCGCTCCTTCTTTATAATTTCCCTCAGCTCTTATATTGCCATTTTCATAAAACTCCTTAAAAGGTCCATCTTCTTGATTGGCTTTCATTTGAACTATTTCTTTTAACTTTCCGGAAGGATAATAAGCCTTCAATTCACCCATCATTTCGTTGTTAACGTATTGAGATTCTAGTTGAACCTTGCCGTCTGAATAAAATACTTTGTAAGGTCCTTCATATAAATCGTTTTTATGAAATTCTGTATTATAAAGTTTGCCCGCATCATATATTCTCTTCTCACCCTCTAACTTTCCATTGCGATATTCAGCGTATTCTAAAGGTAAACCCTTTTCGTCAAAAATTTCATAAATTCCATTTTTGCCTTGCGTAGTATCTCCTTGTAAAGTTACACGCCGAACAACAAATCCTTTTGAATTTTTTACCTCATAGGTTTTGTTTTGTTTACAAGAAACTAATGTTAGTAAAATAATTAATATGTATAGTGCCACTTTCATAAAAAAATTAATAACGTTTTTCACATAAAAAAAGTATCCAATTTAATAAAATATAATATTCCTATTAAAAAAAAGCTACTCAAAATAAATTCGAAGCGGCCTTTCATATAACTCTCTTGATTTATTTTTTCAATAAGTCTCTGATTTGTGCTAACAAATCTTCAGTTGTAGGACCTGATGGTGGGGGAGGTGGCGGAGGGGTTTTCATTTTGTTCATAGCTTTAATTATCATATACATTACAAATGCTACAATTATAAAGTTAATTATGTTAGAAATTAGCTTTCCGTATTGAACAGCTGATTCTGGGGTAATTACTTTGCCTTCCGAGCTTAATACTGCTGGAGAAAGTAGCCATTGCAATTTTGAAAAGTCCCCTACTTGAAATACCTGACCGACTAAAGGCATGATAATACCATCAACAAAAGTAGAAACAACAGTTCCAAAAGCTGTTGCCATTACTAGACCCACTGCAATGTCAATGAGGTTACCCTTCATTGCAAATTCTTTGAATTCTTTCAACATAATACTTTGATTTTAAATTTAATAAAAAGGTTTAAATTAAGACTTTGGCTATGAGGTCTGACACCTTAATGCTTTTAATCAATGATAAGATTTTTTACAAAAAAAAATTGATAAATACAGTTTATGAACATGCGAAGATTAATTTCTAACTTTTCAATTCTTTTCTAATTTTATTAAGTGCAGACCCTTCAATGATCCAATCTATTTGTTGTAAATTATAAGTATGGTCAAGTTTGATGATATCATGAGTTCCATCTACATGATCAATCTTAAGGCTCATTTGAGTTCCTGGCCTAATTTCATCAAAATCCAGAATACTTAATAAATCATCTTGTCTAATAAGCTCATAATCGAATGGATTTGAGAAAGTTAATGCCAACATTCCTTGCTTCTTAAGATTGGTCTCATGAATTCTAGCAAAAGACTTAACAATGACTGCCTTAACTCCAAGAAATCTCGGTTCCATTGCCGCATGTTCTCTAGAGGAACCTTCACCATAATTTTCTTCACCAATTACCATGGTTCCAACTCCAGCATTTCTATAGATTAATGCTGAATCTGGGACTCCGACATATTCATTTGTGATTAGATTAAGTACTTTGTTTGATTCACCATTATAGAAATTTATTGCACCAATTAAGCAATTTCTGGAAATATTCTCCAGATGACCTCTAAATTCAAGCCAAGGGCCGGCCATTGATATATGATCCGTTGTACACTTACCTTTAGCTTTGATAAGAACTCTATTGTTTTGAACTTGAGAAGCAGTAATTTTTTCAAATGGCTTTAATAATTGCAATCTTTTACTGTCGGAAGAAATACTAATCTGCACATGTGATGAATCAATAAGAGGTGCTTCAAACCCTGGATCTCCAACATCGAATCCTCGTGGTGGAAGTTCATAACCTGAAGGTGGATCTAATTTAACCATTTCGCCTTTTTCATTTATAAGTGAGTCGGTTAACGGATTAAAGTCCATTTTCCCAGCAATGGCCAATGCTGTTACAATTTCTGGGGAAGCAACAAAGGCATGAGTGTTGATGTTTCCATCATTTCTTTTTGAAAAATTCCGATTGTAGGAGGTAAGAATAGAATTTTTTCGGGACGGATCTGTATTATGTCTTTTCCATTGTCCTATACAAGGTCCACAAGCATTTGCAAGTACGATTCCTCCCATTTTTTCAAAATCATTCAGAAGTCCATCTCTTTCAATAGTGAATCTTATTTGTTCAGAACCAGGTGTAACGGTAAATTCTGATTTTACTTTTAGGTTTTTTGAAACTGCTTGTCTTGCAAGTGAAGCCGCTCTTGATAAATCTTCATAAGAAGAGTTCGTACAGGAACCAATTAATCCAACTTCAAGTTCAACAGGGTAATTATTGTCTCTAACCGCTTGTGCTAATTTGCTTATTGGCCAAGCCAAATCAGGTGTATAAGGGCCATTTACATGAGGTTCCAATTCTGCTAAATCAATATGTATAACCTGATCAAAATATTTTTCAGGGTGGGCATAACATTCCGAATCACCTGTAAGATTCTCATACATTTGATCACATATATCTGCAATTACTGTTCTACCAGTTGCCGCAAGGTATCGACTCATAGAAGCATCATAACCAAATAAAGAAGTAGTAGCACCTATTTCAGCACCCATATTGCAAATTGTTCCTTTGCCTGTACAAGATATTGATTTGGCACCATCTCCAAAATATTCAATTATTGCCCCAGTTCCACCTTTTACCGTAAGAATTCCAGCTACTTTCAGAATAACATCCTTGGCTGAAGTCCATCCACTTAATTTATTTGTAAGTTTGACTCCAATAAGCTTAGGCATTTTAAGTTCCCATGGCATTCCAACCATAACATCAACAGCATCCGCTCCACCAACCCCGATAGCAATCATACCTAGGCCGCCTGCATTAGGAGTATGAGAATCTGTTCCTACCATCATTCCTCCTGGAAAAGCATAATTCTCAAGAACAATTTGGTGAATTATTCCTGCTCCTGGTTTCCAGAATCCAATTCCATATTTATTAGAAATATTTTTTAAAAAGTCAAAAACTTCAGCATTATCCATGTTAGCGTTAAGCAAATCTTTCTCAGCTCCCTTTTCAGCTAAAATTAAATGATCGCAATGTACAGTAGAAGGTACAGCAGTCTGGTTTCGACCACAAGTCATAAATTGCAATAAAGCCATTTGAGCAGTAGCATCCTGCATGGCAACTCTGTCAGGTGAGAAAAAAACATAATCTTTACCTCGTCCAAAGTCATTATGACCAGAATCTGGATGTAAATGAGAATATAAGATTTTCTCAGTTAATGTAAGGGGTCGTTTGAGCTTGGCTTTGATCTCTTCAATTCTCTTTGCTAGTCCTGCATACAGCGATTTAATCATCTGAAAATCGAATGGTTGTTCCATTGAAAGATATTTTATGTTATGTCCGCAAAAATAAGCTTATAGACTAAAAATCAGACATTAATTTTTTGATCGCTATAAACTACTTATAAAACAGAAAACCTTATTTTTCGTTGTCTAATCATGAAAGTATTTTTTGCTACATTATTCGGGCTTTTTTGCCTCACATCTTGTGTCAAGCAAGAGGTTGGTGACTTCAAATTACAGTACAATAAAGTTTTTACAATATCTGCGGGTTCGAGCACAACTTTTATTAATGTGGTGGATTTCTATCAAAGGACAGGTTGGGACAATTTTTTATCGGGTAACGCGCTCAAGTCAACAGATATTTCTAGGGTAACAGTAGCCAGCATAAGCGTAGCCCCTTTACTTGCTAATGAAATCAGCTATCGGTTTATAGAAGAAATTAAAGTATTTATCTTAAATCCTGTAGATCCTAAATCTAAATTACAGATAGGAAGCGCCTATCCGCAACCCAATGAAAGAATCAGTAACTTATTCTTACTTCCAGGTATAGCTGATATTAAAGATTATATTTCATTGGATGAAGTTAGGTTTCAAATTGAAATTCGATATCGCGAATTAATTACTTCTAATTCAGACCACAATCTTGAGCTACAATTTAATGTATTTAAAAATTAATTCATCAAGGCTTCTGATTGCTTCATTTGTTTCCATTCAAATGTATAAGCAACATACAATAATATACTTACAAATATCAATGAAAGACCGAAATTATAATAGTGATTTGAAATTAAGTTGTTCAAATAATTATTAAAAATATAGACAATCAAAACACTACACAAAAGGTAACCTCCAACTTTCTTTATGTTATAAGGAATATAATAATGCTTCTGTCCCTGGATATAAGAGATGACTGTCATTAAAAAATAAACAATTAAACTTATCCATGCCGCAGCATCTTTTCCATAAATGGGAACCAAAATAATAAATAGAATTGTATTTAAAAATAATCCCGATAAGCTAATTAACGCGGCTTCTAAGGTCTTATCATTTAATTTATACCAAGAAGACATATTACTAAATATTCCTGAAAAAATATTGGAAAGTAAAAGGATAGGTAATAAATGTATTGCACTTCTATATTCCTTACCTACAAGCAATGATACCAAATCTACATTCAAGCAAGTCATAATGTAAATTGCACAACAAGCAATGGTAAAAACCAAATTAATACTTGCGTAGGTTTTTCGAGCATCTTTTTGCCCAGAATGCCGGAAGAAAAATGGTTCTACGGCATAATTAAAAGCGGTAATGAAAATATTCATAATAACCGCCAAACGAACAGCTGCAACAAGATCATCCGTATTAGAAAGGTTCTCTACATTTGTACCTGGCAATAAATATTTTAGAAAACTGGTATAGCCGTTTTGAATAATGGTGTAAATAAGGGTAACTAGAATTAATGGCCAGCTATAAATCATTATTGGTTTTAAATAATTCCAATTTGCGCGTTTGAAACTCTCTTTAATTTCCTGAAACAAAAAAACGAGCGTCAATAAACTGCCAATGACATTGGCTATAAGAATGTAATAAATTTTTTCTGAACTGCTTAATTGTTGAACTTCATTAGAGTTAAAATATATTTCGAAGATAAACAAAACCAAAACAATATTTACAAATATTCCTACTAATTTTATCCAAGCATATTTCAATGGACGCTTATCATATCTTAGTTTAGCAAAAGGTAAAGAACTTAGAACATCTAATATTAAAATACAACAAGCTATAAATAAAACATTTCCATATTCAGCTGGATATTTTAAAAAAATGAGAATAGGCTTTTTAAAAACAATAAAAAAAACAATAAAAAAAACACACGCAAAAAATACCAATTGAGATAACATCGCATATAATCCCTTGCTATATTCTTCTTTACTAACAAATCTAAAAAAGCTGGTCTCCATTCTTAAGGTTAAAATGCCTAAAAACAAAGCGATATAGAAATAAAGATCCTGGTACAAAGCGATTGAACCATCTTTAGCAATAAATAAATAACTCGTTAAATAGAAAGTGACCAATAAGAAATTAATCACTCTTCCAAGAGAGTAACTTAGTCCATAAATTAGGGTTTCCTTGGCCAGTGACTTAATTGCCGTCATAAATGCAATAAGCTGTAAAGATCAATAAAAAAATACAAGCCTTTCTAATTCCTTTTGTCTATAAAAAATTATTTTATGCTAGGGATTGTATAGTAGAATTAAATTTGCTCAATTTATAAGTATATGGATATTGACTTGCTAAGGGAATTATGTAGAATACCAGGTGCTCCAGGGTTCGAAACCAAGATTAGAAATTTTATCATTGACACGATAAAGAATGATGTTGATGAATTGAATATTGATGCATTAGGCAATATTATTGCCTTGAAAAAAGGGGCATCTCAATCTAAACTTATGTTCACAGCTCATATGGATGAGATTGGGTTTATAGTACAACATATTGATGATGAAGGTTTTATTAGATTTTTACCACTAGGAGGATTCGATCCAAAGACCTTAAGTTCCCAACGTGTAATTATTCATGGCAAATCTGATGTCGTCGGAGTACTAGGTACAAAACCCATTCATCTCATGACCCCTGAAGAAAGAGCTAAGGCGCCAATCATGAAAGATTACTTCATTGATACTGGCTTACCCAAGTCTGAATTAGATGGTTTAATAAGCATTGGTGATCCTATAACTCGAGAAAGAGATCTCATTGTAATGGGCAAATGCATTAACGCAAAGTCCTTAGATAATCGAATTTCGGTTTATTCCTTAATTCAAATCATGAAAAAACTCAAAACCTTACCTCATACCAGCGATGTATATGCTGTATTCACCGTTCAAGAAGAAATTGGACTTCGAGGTGCGAAGACGATCAGCAATCAGATAAATCCAAATTTTGCTATAAATATTGATACAACTATTGCTTTTGATGTTCCGGGTTCTCAGGCTCATGAGATCGTCACAAAACTTGGTTCTGGAGTAGGAATAAAAATTATGGATGGTAGTGTTGTAAGTGATTATAGGATGACTTCCTTTCTGAAAGAACTTGCTGACAAAAATAACATTGATTGGCAGGCTGAATTATTGCCTGCTGGTGGAACTGATGCTGCTGTAGTTCAGACAGGAGGTAAGGGTTGTATTTGTGGAGCCTTGTCCATTCCAACGCGTCACATTCACCAGGTTATTGAAATGGTTCATACTCATGATGTTGAACAAACCATTGACTTATCGATCGCCGCGATTCAAAACATAGATCATCATAATTGGTCACACTTGTAAAACTAACAAAAGGAATTAAGCATTGATGTTTGATATTATTAAACCCGCTTTTTTCAACAGGCACAAATGCCTGAAAATTCGTTTGGTATCATAATCAAGGCAAATAAATTCAACTTGAATGCTTACTTTGTCAATAATAGAAATGTTGCCGTAAATACTTAGCTTAAAATACCCTACTCTTAAATCATTGTCTTTTGGTGCCGGGATTTTTAGATTACATCATTTAAGGCTACATTCACATTAACTTGGCATAAGTTGTTCTGTCGTCATTCCAAATCGACGTTCACGGGACTGAAAATCAATAATAGCTTTATATAAATCTTCAGCTCTAAATTCCGGCCAATATACTTCTGTAAAATGAAGTTCCGTGTAGGCACATTGCCAAATTAAAAAATTGGATAATCGATGTTCTCCACTTGTTCTAATAAGTAATTCAGGATCCGGAATTGACTTTGTATAAAGATGGTCAGATAACGTTTTTTCTGTAACAGGAATAAACATTTCTCCTTGCTTCAATTCATCAATAATCTGATTCACTGCATAAATAATCTCACTTCTACCACTGTAATTCAAAGCAAGAATAAGATTCATTCTTGTATTATCTTTGGTATTATAAACCGCATCTTCAAGAGCTTCTTTGGTATTGATAGGAAGGTGATTAAGATCACCAATGGTGAGAAGCTTAATATTATTTTTTGTGAGTGAATGAAGCTCTGATTTTAACGTTTGAATGAGTAATGTCATCAATCCAGTAACTTCATCTTGTGGTCGATTCCAATTTTCTGTAGAGAAAGTATAAAGGGTAAGATATTTTATGCCTAGGGCTGCGCAAGTTTCAACGATTTCACGAACAGACTTAATGGCATTGTGGTGCCCAAATATTCGGGCCATGTTGTGTGCTTTTGCCCATCTGCCATTCCCATCCATTATGATAGCAATATGTTGTGGTAATTTGCCAGGATTAATTTGATTTTTTAATTCAGACATATTGCAAAATTAATAAAATTAATTTACCAAAATTAATTATATTGATAGCAAAGCATTCATCATTAAGTGCAAAACCTAGATCTTTTAGTTCGATTCATAATTTGCTTTGAAGAAAGCCTGATATTCCTTGACTCTTCTAAGTTCTAGAATTGCACTATAATTATTTTGAGTTATTGGATAGATTTCAAAATTTTGAAACCCAGGTATATACTCCTCGCGATTTTTTTGAACCGCATTGTAATACTTCATTGCCTGTGTTTTCGTTTCATACTTTCGAATGAGAATAGCAAACACATTGTCATCGGTATTAATAGGTAGACTAGTCATTTTAAGATTATCAAGCTTATTATATTTCAGGTGATAATCAGAAATTGAAATTTTTGCTTTGTCAATTTGTTTGGCTGGAGGATCGAAAAATACAATCATCATAAAGTGCATTTTGTCATCTTCAACCGTAAATTTTGCAGTTTGTAGCTCTACTACATTGACTACTTCGAAGGCCTCTTTATCTCCTCTGAGAAACCTTAGGATTTCTCTTGCTTTTGATTCCTGAGCCGATCCAGGATAATTGGCAATAACATCTTTTAAAGCTGCCATATAGGGTTCCTTACCACTGGTTTTTCCTATACAGAATGCAGAAAGTAAAGCAATCTTCGCATGTAGAGGATTATCAGCTTTAACTTTAGTTGCTAAAGCTTGTAGAATTTTGTGCGACTCTTCATATTCTTGATTTTCAAACAAAGAATATGCTTTTTCATAGCCTTGTTCTAATTCGTTCTTTTTATTCATTAGACTTTTGCCAAATTCCGGATCATTGATCAGTTTGGCATAATATGAATCCGCGAATCTTAACTTGAGAATAGAATTGTTTCGATCTGCACATTCCTGATCTTTAAGATCAAGACAATCCAGATACAAATAATAGAGTGCGTCAGCTTGTCTTTCCGTTTCTGGATATCTGCTGAGTAATTTTTCTAAAGTTTCTTTTGACCTTTGATAGAATTCAATTTTGTCTCGATAGGCTACTCCAAGTAAAAACATGGCTTCTTGAATTTTTTTATGAGCTAGCTTGATTTCTTCAGCTGAACTAGGAATTCCGGCGAGCAATTCTGCAAGGTCTTCTTCAATTTCAAGTTTTTCAACGGTGTCTTTTTTCTCTTCTAATTCATTTGTTAAAGAATTAAAGCTAGATTTTTTTGAGCGTCTCCAATTGTCTTCAAGAATACGTTCACCCCAATATTGTTCAAAGCTGGATCTTCCTCTATTGGCTGCTTTAATGTCATAAGCAAAAAAAGTACTTTTTACTCCTCCAATAGCCTTTTCATCAATTTTATTTCCTCTCATATCTCTTAACACCGAGCTGTTGCGATTTAGCATTGGTGATCGTAGAACTTTCTCATTATTCATTTCAGGAATGACCATATCATTAGGAACTACGATTGCTCTTTTTCGATTTTTTATATCTAATGCAAGTGTTCTCTTTTCTTTATTAGTTAAACCTGAAATTCTAATTAAGCTATCTTGAAGATTTATGATTTCCAATTGTTCTGCAATATCCTTTAGATTGAATACCATCTTGCTTACCATTGGCCTTCTTTTATCAGACTTGCTAAGAAAAGTCAAAGTACTATCAAAATAATATTTTGAAGTTTGGAATTGAGCTTGATCAAAATAAATGTTGGCTAATAAATAATAAGCATCTGATTTAATGTTAGGCTTAGAAGTCGGCGACCAGATAGCTCTATTCAAATAATCAATGGCTTCTGTATATTTCTTTGCGTTATAATAAATTTTTCCAATGGCAACGAATATTTCAGATTCGTATTCCTCATTTTTAGAATCTTTAGCAAGTCTCTCAAGAGAGGTAATAAGTGATTCTTCGCTTTCTCCTTGAAGAGATTTATTTATTAAAGAATTCATCTTGGCGTGAAAACTCATGTCAAAATCAGGATGATATTTCAGCACTTGAGTGAAATATTCATCAGAACTTAATGGTCTTCCTAGTTGCTGATACAATTGTCCTAAAATGTATGCATATCGCGCTTTTACTTTTTTATTTTTAGCATACAGAATAGCATTTTTTAAATCTGGAATTGCTTTATCGACATTATCAGTATTCAAATACAAATGCGCTTTGGTAGCATACAAATCCGCTTTTAAATAGTCAAAAGTAGCTGGGTCATTTTGAATTTCTAATAGTTTATATTCCGCTTCATAATATTTGCCTCTTCTGATTAAATTTTTTGCTGCCCAGATGGAAGCTTCCCAATAAGCTGGTCTATGTGGAAATAATTTTGATCCGACATTGGTAAGAGTTTTAGGTTCTTCCTTTTTCTTAGTTAGTTTTTGTGGTATTGGGTTTTCTTGTTCGACTTCCTTAACTGCTTTGTCTTGATTTAATTCTTTAATTGGTTTTTTTGAAGATTTTTTTGAAGATTTTTTCTTTTTTGCATTTTTTTGAGCTTTTTTCTTCGCCTCTATTTTTTTCTTGTTTCTATTTTTTGTTTCCTTTTTGGTTTCTTCTTTTTTTGCTTCTTTCTCTTTTTTTATAGCCTTAACATTTTTCTGCTTCAGAGATTTGCTTCTTTCAAGAAGTTTGCTGGGTTGATATTCATTAATTAGGTATTCAAAAGATCCTTCTGCTGTCTCATAGTCTTTCTTTAAGTATTGTGCTTTAGCCAACAATAAATAGCAATCATCAACCCACCTGCTGTACTTATGAATATTGATGTCAGTAGCTACTTTTTCAATAGCCTTGTCCAGATTTGGTTTTTCAAAATTTACATCTTCGATTGCTTCGTAAGGGAAGATGGCAAGAATCTTACTGTAATCGTCCTTATAGGCATATTCAAGTTTGGATATACTTAAATTTAAAAGCTCATTGGCATTGAAGTAAGCATTATATTTGGCAGCTGTATTATGGTAAAACTTAGAGAGTCCTTTATATTCGCCTTTTTTCTTCTGACTTACACAGGAAAGGATAATCAATATACCAAAAAAGTAGCGGAAATACGTTAACAATGAATGCTTCATGAATAAAAATCTTCCTTATAGAACAGCTTATAACTTTTAAAAGGGCAAATTTATTTTAATATTGACTAGCTAATATGAATTTTGACTTTAAAAAAATACAAAAACAGGTAAAAGCCCATCTTTCTAAGACTTTTTTGTTTGCTCTAAGAGATGAAGAGACTTTTGAAGAAATTGCTTCATACAAGCTTACCTTGCTTAACGTATACATACTCTTCAGTACAATTCTCTGCATATCTGGTCTTCTTATGCTCTTACTTATTATCCTTACTCCAGTCAAAAATCTGATTCCAGGATACGGAGATATTTCTTATAGTGGTGATTATCAAGTATTATCAAAGAAAATCCAGTCAATTGAACAAGAACTTTCGGCAAGAGAAGTTTATATAGATGGGTTAAGAAGGATGTTAACTGGAAATCCAGAAACCGTTAAAGATGTGACAAAAGATGTGCATTTTAAGCTGGAGAGTCCAGATCCTGTTAAAAAAATCAAAGAAGATTCGATATTGAGGGCATTATTTGAATCCAAACGGTCAGAAGATATTAGAAATTCTGATAGAAAGACTGATCTATCAGATAAGCTAAATTCAGGAAAACGCAAGCGAAATCTGGAAGATATAAACTTTGTCTGCCCTTTAAAAGGGCCTATTGGTGCTAATTTCAAACCCGAAAAAGAACATTATGGAATTGATATTATTGGAGCTGAAAACAGTCCAATAAAAGCGACTTTGGATGGGAGCGTGATTCAATCCGATTGGTCTCTTGAAAATGGTCATACCCTTGCCATTCAACATTCTAACAACCTTGTATCGGTCTATAAGCACAACTCGACCTTATTGAAGAATCTGGGTTCACAAGTTAAAGCAGGAGAAGCAGTGGCCATAATAGGCAATACTGGAACTTTAACTAAAGGTCCTCATCTTCACTTTGAACTTTGGTATGAGGGCCGAAGTATTAATCCTTCACAATACATTCGATTTAACTAAGGAATAGCGTTATTTAGCCTAAACCCGCATTATGGAACAGTCTTATTCAAAGCAATTAATTTATAATTGTAATAAATTATTAAGTATTTATTAACCAACAAAGAGGCTTAATTTTGCGTTTCCAAGCCAATACATTTATGGTTAAGCTAGGATTTAGAGTTTTAATGTTCAGTCTTATTGGTACAATTAGACTTTTGGCTCAGGTCGACACCAATACCATAGTATTAATTAACCCTTCTTTTGAAGGAACTCCCAGTCCCGCCAAATTAGCAGCAGGTTGGGTAGATTGCGGCTGGAGAAATGAAACCCCTCCTGATATTCAGCCTGCACCAAATGGTGAATCACCTTATTTTGGGGTAACTAAGAAAGCTTTTGATGGCCAGACCTACCTTGGAATGGTAACCAGAGAAAACGATTCCTATGAAAGGGTAGCTCAACGGTTGTCTCAGCCAATGCACAAAGGAAGATGCTATTCTTTTTCAATATATCTGTGTAGATCATTAGAATATCTAAGCGCTTCTAACATTGATGCTGGCAAAGAACTTAAGCCTTTTACAACTCCCATAATTCTTCGAGTCTTTTCCGGAGATGCATATTGTCATCAGAAAGAATTACTTGCTGAAACTTCTATCATTGATAATACCGATTGGAAGAAATATACCGTAACCCTTAGTCCAACATCAGATGCAGAATATATTGAATTAGAAGCTTTCTATAAAACTCCAGTGCTTAAACCTTATAATGGCAATATTCTTCTGGATAAAGCATCGGATATTACTAGAATTCTATGTCCAAATGAAAAACCATTCGCAGTGGCAGAAAAGAATAACAAAAAGAAGACTAAGCCTGAACCTGCAAAAGAACAATTAAATTTACCTGAAGAGTCAAAAAATAAAATACTCAAAGCACTTGATAAAGACAAAATCAAAGTAGGGCAAACTATTAAAATAGAAAAACTATTTTTTAAATCCGATAGCGCCAATTTTGATTCTTCTTCTTATGTCGTTCTTGAAGAAGTTTATCTTTTTTTAAAAAATAATCCCTTGGTAAAAATAGAAATAGGAGGACATACCAATTCAATACCTCCCCATGAATATTGTGACAAACTATCTAGCAAAAGAGCACAAACGGTTAAAGAATATATCTTGAATAAGGGAATTACAATTGATAGAGTAATTTCTCGAGGATATGGCAAACGAATGCCTGTTGCTAGTAATGTTACAAAATTAGGACGATCGATGAATCAACGTGTAGAAATTAAAATAATAAGTCTAGGTTAGTAGGTTCGATTTAAAAAATTAAAACTTGCATAAGTTAAAAATTTCTTTTTTTTATTTAATATTAGTTGGGATTATATCTCCAATATCATTGATTGCTCAATCCAATGAAGGGACAGATTTTTGGTTTGTATTTTTACAACATCATGATAAGACCAACGATAAAAAATGTATCATTTCATCTAAGTATTCAACAAGTGGTTATATTGAAATTCCAGCAATTAATTGGAAACAAGACTTTACAGTTCAAGCAAATAATGTATTCATCATTGATGTTCCAGCAGAATCCGAAATGATAGGTTCTGAGCAGATTTCTAACAACGGAGTTCATGTAGTAACTGAAATGCCAAGTTCAGTTTATATTCATCAATACTTTACCTTTAGAGCAGATGCTGCCTTGGTCCTTCCGGTTCCTTCACTAGGATTACAATATTATGTAATGACTTATCATGGTTATGAAGATGATGGTAAAAACCAATATCCTTCAGAATTTGCAATTGTTGGAGTTGAAGACTTTACGACCATCAAAATAAACTATTCTGCTTCAACATTAAATGGAAAAAAAAAGGGCGATGTCGAAACTATAACACTTAATAAAGGTCAAGCTTATCAAGTACAAGGAAGTAATTCTAATAATGATTTAACTGGTACTTATGTTGAATCGGATAAATATATAGCCCTATTCAGTGGCAATCGATGGACTCAAATTCCTAATGGTGTTGGCAATCGCGATAATTTATTAGAACAAATGTATCCGATTGAAGTGTGGGGCAAACAGTTCGTTGCAGTTCCTTCGAAAAATTCGGCTGCAGATAGATATAGAATTCTTGCTTCTGAAGACAATACGACTGTTGGTTTGTTTGGAAAAGGCAATCTCCCTGGACCTTTTATTCTTATGAAAGGAGAATGGAAAGAATTCGAATTAAACGCTGTTGCAGCTTTTATTCAGTCAAATAAACCAATTATGGTGGCTATGTTTTTGGTTGGCGCAGATTATAATGGAATGAACAACAAAAAAGGTGATCCTTCAATGGTATTACTTAACAGTGTCGAACAATATAGAGATACCGTCACTTTATATAATTCTCCATTCAAAAATATTACGGAGAACTTTATTAACCTTATTACCAGTACAAAAGATACAGCTGGACTTCATGTCGATGGTAAAACCATAGCTGAATTAAATGAGACTTTTCAATTTATTGGTCCAATGAATGAATTTGCTTATGTCCAATTGAAAGTAAATAGCGGCGCACATCTATTGCTAAGTGAAGCATGTGGTTTAATTGCAATCGCGTATGGTTATGGTGAGGCAGAGTCTTATGCATACGGAGGTGGAGCAAATTTTACTAAATTAAATAAATTGCCCATACCTGACGGTTCATGTCTGAATGATAGCATTCTATTTAAGTCAGGATTACCACCTAAGAAAT
Source organism: Saprospiraceae bacterium (assembly GCA_039918515.1). Classification (GTDB taxonomy): domain Bacteria; phylum Bacteroidota; class Bacteroidia; order Chitinophagales; family Saprospiraceae; genus Vicinibacter. Next base: position 18,716 of record JBDSHL010000128.1, read on the forward strand.
ATGATGTGTTTTGGGATCTAGGTGATAAAACAACAAGTCGCTTACATACTTTTTCTCACACCTATAAAAGTCTTGGTGAATATAATGTAAAATTAATCATTCATGATCTATGTCGTAACCAATATGATTCTATTCAAAAAGTAATTAAGATAACTTTAAGAGAGAATCTTATAGCATATCCTGATACTTTGGTATGCGAAGGATCAGAAGTAGAATTTTATGCTCTAGATAGAATTGAATCAACCTATGCGTGGCAAGGACCAAATAATTTCACTTCAGACAAACAAAAAGTTATTTTAAAAAATCTTAAAAGCAACCAATCAGGAAATTATATTGTTACAGGTATTTATTTTGGTTGTCCGACTTATCCAATTTCTTTAAACCTTATTGTAAAAGACAATCCTAAGCTATCACTTGGAAAGGATACTTTCTTTTGTCCTAGCAAAACATCTCTGACTTTACAAATTCCAAACTTTAATACAATTCTTTGGGAAGATAATTCCACTGGTACAACACATATAATACGTGAGGAAGGTAGCTATAGTGTGAAGGTAATAGATGAAAATGATTGTCAGAGTTCAGATACTATTTTAGTTGCAGATAAGTGTCCATTGATTTATTTTATTCCAAATGTATTTTCTCCTAATGGAGATGGTATTAACGATGACTTTGTAATTTCGATTTCGAAAGTGAAGTCATTTCGTATGGAAATCTTCTCAAGATGGGGAGAGCGTATGTATTCTACTGAAGATACTAAAATGGGCTGGAATGGTAAATTATCTAATGGTGAACCAGCAATTCCTGGTGTTTACGTTTATTTAATTCACGCTGAAGGCTATAATGAGAAAGGAGAATCAATTATTGAAAATATAACAGGAGATTTGACTTTATTGCGATAATTATTTAATTGATATTAGATTTGCAAAAAAAATATTATGAAATTTTATTTTCTAACCTTAATATTTATTTTCTTTACGAACTTGATAGAAGCTCAAGTCGTTGCAACGAGTGTAATAAATTATTTAAAAAATCACCAACAAGTTAATGTACTTATAGAGTTAAAAGCAAAAGCAGATTTGTCACAAATCAATCTAAATTCATCCAAAGAAGAAAAGGGAAAAGCTGTATTTCAAGCACTAAAATCGGTTTCAAATGAATCTCAAATGCCTGTTAAAAAACTGCTTGAATCCTTACATATTAAATACAAATCCTATTTTTTGATAAATATTATTTCTTCAAGTCTGAACAAGGAAGAATTAGCATTCATTTCGAATTTAAGAGAGGTGAAGTCTATCCTATTGGATGAGTCAATCTCTCTTGAGAAAAATATTGACAATTCAATGAATACTTTACATAGTAGAGAGCCATTGGTAACTTGGGGACTTACTAGAGTAGAAGCAGATAAGGTATGGGCTCAGGGTTATAAAGGCAAAGGGGTCACTATTGCTGGAGAGGATACTGGTTACAAATGGGATGTTGAAGGTATTAAAGAAAAATATCGCGGTTATTCAACTGGAGGTGTCAATCATAATTACAATTGGCATGATGCCATCCATAAGTCTAGCCCTTTAAGCAGCGATACCATTAATCCATGTGGTTATAATCTTAGTGAACCTTGTGATGATAATAGCCATGGGACACACACCATGGGGACTATGGTTGGAAGTACTGATGCGGATGCCTATGGAATAGCTCCAGAAGCAAATTGGATTGGCTGTCGCAATATGGAACGAGGAAATGGAGCGTTATCCACCTATGTAGAATGCTTTGAATTTTTTCTTGCTCCAACAGATTTGAATGGCTTAAATCCTAAACCTGAATTAGCTCCTTCTGCCATCAACAATAGTTGGTACTGTTCTCTCGAAGAAGGATGTGATACTTCAAATTTTCCCATTATGGAAGAAGCTATTGACAATTTAACCAAAGCAGGAGTAGTAGTTGTTGTGTCTGCTGGAAATTCTGGACAGTCATGTGGTATTATAAATTATCCCGCAGCAATATTCAATTCAAGTTTGGTGGTCGGAGCTTTTGCTATCAATGATACGATAAGTTCATTTAGCAGTAGTGGACCTGTTTATAATTACAAAAACTTCAGAATTAAACCAGACGTTGTCGCTCCAGGATCTAATGTATTGTCACGTATTCCTTCAGGCGAATTAGTTGGGTGGCAAGGAACCAGTATGGCTGGTCCTCATGTTGCCGGCCTAGTTGCTTTAATTATCAATGCCAATCCTGCTCTCAATGGGCAAGTTGAAAAAATAAAAAATATCATTAAACAATCTGCAAGACATGCTGATGCAAATATTGATTGTCCTCCTTTCCTGAATGATGCCATTCCAAATCATGTATATGGTTATGGTAAGATAATGGCTTCTGTTGCTGTACAAATGGCATTGATAACTCGCGTAGGAAATAATTCTTCATCAACAGGTGATTTTTTTATTCAACCTAATCCTGTTTCTGATTATTGTACTATTATATATTCTTCTTCAAGTCAAAGAAATCCTCTTTCTATAATGAACAGTTATGGAGAACTGGTTCAATTGGTTGAACCTCATCAATCAGAAATTAACCTCTCTACATTAACTTCTGGAGTATATGTTCTTTATGATAGAATGAACGGTAAAGGTTTTAAGTTTGTGAAAATGTAAATTTCTTATTTCGTGAATAAGAAACTTTATAATACTTTAAGCAAAGAACACTTGATTGCTAAATTAATGAAGCGGTCAGAAGAGTACACAACCATTTCATTTTATAAATACTATAAAATTTTTAATCCTACATGGTTTAGGGATTATTTATATTTGGAATTAGATTCAATTGATGTGTTAGGTCGAATTTACTTGGCTGCTGAAGGAATTAATGCTCAAATTGCTGTACCTACAAAAAATTTAGAAGAATTTAAAAATAAGCTAAATCAGATTTCCTTTCTCGAAAACATCCATTTAAATTTTGCTTTAGAAAATGAAACTAAAAGTTTCTATAAATTAAAAATAAAAATCAGAAACAAGATCGTTGCCGATGGAATTGATGACCCAAGTTTTAATTCAGCAATTTCTGGAATTCATCTCAATGCAAATGAATTTAATTTAATAACCAACAATACGAATACAATAGTAGTTGATATGCGCAATCACTATGAAAGTGAGATTGGACATTTTGAAAATGCTATTACTCCTGATGTAGTTACATTTAGAGAAAGTCTTCCGATTGTTGTAGATCAATTAAAGGAATTTAAGGAGAGCCCTATTGTTATGTATTGTACTGGTGGAATTCGTTGTGAAAAAGCCTCAGCTTATTTAAAGCATCATGGCTTCAAAGAGGTCTATCAATTAAACGGTGGTATCATTAATTATACTCGAGAAGTACAAGAACAAGGTTTAAATAATAAATTCATAGGAAAGAATTTTGTTTTTGATGAAAGACTTGGAGAAAAAATTTCGGATGAAATAATTTCTTGCTGTCATCAATGTGGGAACCTCTGTGACCTTCATGTAAATTGTTCAAATGATCAGTGTCACATTTTATTTATCCAATGTGCATCTTGTGCACTCAAATATCAAAATTGTTGTTCTAAAAAATGTGCTGAATTTAACCAACTAACGCCTGAACACAAATTACAGTTAAGAACTCAATATGAATTCAACGGTTCTAAGTTCTCAAAAGGTCGTTATAAATCTTTAACTAAAGATGTTCCCTTAGATCTTAAGTAGAACAAGAATTTGGGTTAAATCTTTTCCATTGATTTTTTAATAAAAGTGGAAAGTTCTTCACCTTTCAACATATTCTGATTAAGCAAGGCCAATTGCAAGAGGTAGTTAGCCATTTCAGATTTCTCAGCTTTATTTTTTTGTTCATTAAGTTTCTTCACAATAATAGGATTGTTAGAATTAATTACAATTGAATATGAATCTTTGAACAAGTCATTGCCATCTCCTTTCATCATCGTCATCATATGTTGCATTTCGCCCATTCTTCTCATGAATTCAGGACGAATAATCTGTATGGGATCATCCGAAGGGCTTAGTGCTTTTACTTGAATATCAGTCGATTTGTTATTTGCTAGTTTTACGAAAAGTTCTTTGATTGTGTTTTGATCCTTTTCCGATAATACAGATTCGTTTTTCTCATCTTTTTCAATAAGCAAGTCAATAGTATCAGAATCAATTCTCTTAAACTTAAGATCTGCTTTATATTCCAGATGTTGGATAAAATGATTATCTATTACGTTATCAAAAACCAGGACTTGATAAGATCTTTCTTTACATTGTTGAATTAATGAATATTGTTGCTGAACATCCTGGGTATATAAAGCAGTGATTTTATCTGTTTTGTCGGTTTGTAAAGCTTTTACTTGTTCTTTGTATTCTTCAACAGTGTGGTACTTGTTATCTGTATTTTTTAATAAAGCAAATCCAATAGCTTTTTCTTCGAACTTGCTGTCTGAAATAATACCATACTTAATAAAAGTTCCAATATCGTCCCATTTCTGCTCGTAGTCTTCTCTATTATTTTTGAACAAATCATTTAGTTTTTCAGCTACTTTCTTAGTAATATATGAAGTAATCTTTCTAACGTTTGAGTCAGATTGAAGATATGATCGAGATACATTCAATGGAATATCTGGTGAATCAATTATTCCATTTAGCAACATAAGAAATTCCGGAACAATTTCCTTCACATCATCTGTTACAAAAACTTGATTACTGTACAAATGAATTTTATTTTTCTGAATTTCAAATTGGTTTTTAATTTTTGGGAAATATAGTATTCCCGTCAAATTAAATGGATAATCAATATTAAGATGAATCCAGAACAAAGGTTCTGGTGAAAAAGGATATAGTTCCTGATAGAAGGATTTATATTGTTCTTCTGTAATTTCTGATGGGGCTTTTTTCCAAAGCGGATCGGTATTATTAATAATGTTAGGAACTTCCTTTTCTATTTCTACATCTCCTTCTTTTACCTTTTCTTTTTTTGTTCCTAATTGAATTGGAATTGGAAGAAACTTGCAAAATTTCTTTAATAGTTCTTCTAATTTATAATTCTCTGTATAGTCAAGAGCATCCTCATTTAAGTGTATAATTATTTCCGTTCCTCTTTCAGTTTTGTCACTGTCCTCAATGGTATAATTGGTATCACCGATACAAGTCCACTTTACCGCTTGTGAATTCTCTTTATAGGATTTAGTGACCACTTCAACTTTTTCTGACACCATGAATACTGAGTAAAATCCAAGACCGAAGTGACCAATGATACTCAACTCATCCTTGAATTTATCAAGAAACTCCTGCGCTGATGAAAAAGCCACTTGATTCAAATATTTATCTACTTCCTCTGCATCCATTCCAAGTCCTCGATCCTTAATGGTAAGGGTCTTATTCTCTTTGTTCGGGATAATTTCTATAGTTAGGTTGTCCAGTTCACCTTTTACCTCCCCTCGATTGGAGAGGACTTTTAGTTTACTAGTAGCATCTACCGCATTAGAGACTAATTCTCTTAAAAATATCTCTTGCTCTGAGTAGAGGAATTTCTTAATTATTGGAAATATATTGTCAGATTGTACTGAAATTTTGCCTGATTGCATAAAATAATGTGTTTAAGAGCTTCTATTCAAAGCCTATGCCAACGAGTAAAAGACTGCCATTTTGTCCAATATGACCTAAAAAGCTGAAAATTCTAAATTATCTAGATAAATGGAATTCTCACTGGGATTCCAAATGTATATCTTAAGCATTTTATATTTGACATTTGAGTGATCTATCTTCAAATTATAGATGCATGAATTCCATTCTGCTCTACGACTATCAGCATTTATAAAATTAAAGGACTTCCAATCAAGTATATTTCCCTTGTCATCTTCGTAAGAACTTACGATAAGCACTTTATTCATTGGGAGTCCCTTGAAATAGTAATCAAACTTAAAACAAATTAAGTCTGACTTTTCAAAACTTTTTATCGGCTCAAAAATTCCTGGTGAAAATTCATTCAATTTATCAATTCTATTAGAGAATTTTCCTGACTTAACCATTGAACTATCTATGCCAATAATTCTTTCTTTTTCAAAATCATAACGGAGGAAGACATGCGATGTATCCACAATTGAATCTAATGCAAATAAATATATAGAAGGTTTATCACCTATGTTAAAAACATCAATCAGCTTAAACCTTGAATCAGCTTTTAATTTTTCAATGTTTAAATGAGATTCTACAATAGAAAATCTATAATCCCATATTATAACTGATTTAGATGAAACAGTTTCTGCATTGTACAAGGAACTTGTTCTTTTTGATTGTAATGGATTATTAAAATCCAAATCGAGCAGTAAACTAGGGTAAACTGCATCTGAATATAGAATTCTATCCTTGAATATATTCTTATGTTTTAATACCAGCGTTTGATAAACTTCCTGATCCTCATTTAATTTTAAGGATGAAATTATTTTTTGGTGATAAAATAGTCCACACAAAATCAATGGAATTATAACGAACCCAAATTCATAATTCAAATTACTTTTCTTTGCTTCTTTAAACCCATAGCTAATAGTCTTTGCACACATTAAAGCGATCAATGGTAATACGGCTAGAAATATACGCAACAGACCATACGAATTGAATATCCCTTTAGCCCAAAAGATTGAATGCGCTACAAAAAAAGCAATAAACATTCCATATATTAACCAAAGTTCTTCCTTATTAAACTTTACTTTCTTTGTCAAATGTCCAATTAACTTTAATAAAGCAAATGCTAATGTTATGATTAAAACAATGGTAATAAAGTAACCAAAAATATCTGTGAAATGCAATATATAATAATCCCATTCTCCTTTACCATAGCTTTCATTTCTACCTTGAGCATAAGGGATTTTGTTTATGGACCACATGAAATCTCTGTGCACCGGCCAACCTAAAATTCCCATCACAACATGTCCTATTACTAAAAATGGAATGTGTCTCCATGCTTTTTTAACCACTAAATAAATTGCAAAAACGGCTAAAATAATTAATCCTTCAGATCGTACGAAAGGTAAGAATGATAAAAAGAGGGTTGCTAAAAGTAGCTTATCTTTAAAGGCTAAGTAAATTCCAAATATAAGCCAGAAGGCAAATAATGGTTCCGTCAAACCAGAAAGTGTAACAGAGTATAGAATTGGCGCTCCAATAAAAAACAAGCCTACCAAGTACTTTGGATAGATTTCAATCTTTTCTGCAATGCCGAATGTAAAATACATCGCTAAAGTAATTAAAATAACATTCATCATTTTAACTCCTACAAATCCTAATTGTGCAAATGGAGCCATTAGTATAACATATATTGGCTTTGCCCAATGATTAAAAAAATTCTCAGGATGACTAAATGCATATTTGGCATAGATGTAATGAAGAATACTATCTCCATCATCACCAGTGCCATTAAAATAGAATGCACAAAAGCTTAATATGATAAAGAAACCAGTTAGAATGAAGATCTCAATTTTCTTTACTTTCATAAATTCATTTTTACAAAAATAGGTTTAATAGCAATATGATTATTGAATTATGTCAATAATATCTATATCTTATCCGTCCCTTTATGAAAGACCTCCTTGTATATCTTTAAATACAATTGAGTTTAGCGAAAATTGAACTAAGTATCATTTCAAAGAGGTATAAACTATAACTTATTCAAAAATAAAGACTAACATTTATTATTCTTAATGATTAAGAATAATAAATGTTCGATACAATAATTAAATTGGTTCAATTTCTAATAGTCTAAACCTAATTAAAATATTTGTTACTATTCAGTCGGTCAATGTTTTTGACATGATTTTTGCAAAAATCGCAAAAATGTATGCCAAAAAATATCCCTTTACTATTGATAAGATGGATTTCATCCATATCTAAAAAT
>JBDSHL010000129.1:0-16545 GCA_039918515.1 Saprospiraceae bacterium
GTAATTTGACTAACCGGAATACTAATTTGATTCTGACCGGCAATGATGCTCTTATTAAAGCTGGATACTTTTCTTCCATTCATATCACTAAGACTGATGATTGCAGAAGCGTTTTCAGTAGAATTTAGCTTTATGTTAAGATTATCTGTAGATGGATTAGGGAATACTGACATGGTCTGTAGGATGCCTGGATCATTAGTAGCAACAGCACTGTTAACATTTACATCATCCAATAAATATTCCCAGCCATTTCCAGCAGTTCCTTTAAACTGAATCATTAATTCAGGTGTTCCATCGTATGCACTAAGGTCAACAACCTCTTTTCTCCATTCGGTAACAAGTGGTACGAAAAAATTTGGGATAAATGATTTACTAATATCCGGATCGCAACTTTTCATAGCGTCGCCTTGATTTTCAAATACACTTTCCCAATTAGCACCACAATCTTTACTAACCAAAACTTCCATCATATCGGAACTATTTGCGTCTTTAACAGCATAAGCATAGTTCCAATATAACTTAGTTGATTTACTAGAAGTAAGATCTAATTTATCAAATATGACACTCCCAGTTCCACCAGCAATACCACCATCAGAAAATCCAAAAAATACGCAATACCTGGATTGTCCAAAACCACCTATTGGATATGGGAGATTGTTAAAAGCTACAGCATCAAAACGAAGTACTCTAGGGCCATTAGAAAAGAAATATGTTTTAGCTGGAGCAGCGTTTCCTGTAGCAACTTCGAAGCCTTGATTCAAATTAGTTCCCTGTACAGCACTATTGAAGGTTGTAAAAGTATTTTGACCCTGGAAATTATTAACTGCATTGATATCCTTAATTTTTCCTGAATTGATTGTATCAATATAAACATTATAAGTTGAAATACCATAATTCAGCGTACTGCTTATCTTATAAGTAGTTTTTCCACCAGGAAGGAGTACTCCTTTCCATGTGCTTCTTGGTTTTTTTGAACCTCCAATTATAGGAATTAAATCAATGGTTTTAATGGTATCAGTTCCGGTGGAGAGGTTTTCTAATTCAATATTGTAGATAATGGTATTATCGCAATCATCAACTTTCCCACTAATAGTACCAGAATTCAGAGCAATATCATAATATACTCCATTGACAGCCTTAGCCTTAGATAAGGCAGCTTGAATAACTTCCTTTGAACTAGCTGTATTATTCTGTACATAAGCAACAACTCCTAATTCTTTATATGAATAAATGTAAGTTGGTACAGGTACTTTCATAGTAATAGTCTTAGTTGCTCCAGGAGCGATGGTATCAAGTAATTTCGTTCCAGCTGCAGAAGGTAACATCTTGCGCATTACTACATCGAATTCGGTCTCACCATTCGTTGCAGCTTGCTTTGGAAACTTAATTAAATCTTCAATGATACAAGTCTGCAGAACATAATTTTTATTGCTAAAATCAACTCCGCTTACATTTTTAATATTTATGGTAATATTCATTGAATCTTTAGCACCACCTACACCAAGAATTACAATATGATCAACACTTAATTCAATGGGAGAAGACATAGCAACTCTTGAATCAAGAATAGCATTATTGTAACCCAAAGGATGAGTTGAATGAAGACCAGTATTTGGATCAATGACCCCAGCAATTTGACCATCCATTCTACAGTTGGGTGCAGAGTTAATACCATAATAGGTCATACGAGTATTAACATCTGTTGTATTAGAAGCATACATTGGATCACCAGCAGAAGGAATATTACATTGGAAAGATAGATTAATAACCCGGCTTCCATAAGGTTCAAGTAATGATCTAAAGATAGGGTTTGTGGCAGCGCAAGGTGGACAAGTTGCACTTGTGAATTCTTCAAAAAGAACAGTTCTTGGCGCTTGAGCCAATAATTGCTTTCCTCCAAAGAAGACAGTAAGTATTACAATTGAAGTAAAGATTTTTTTCATGTTTGTAAAATTATGTTGTTTGATAAAAAGATTGCCAAAATTAAGGATATAATTCGAACAAATATATAATTTTTTAAAATTATTGTTAAAAATGCAATATTAACATATAACATAAATAAAATATATTTAAAATATTGAATTACAATAATTAAAGTTTAATAATTTTTTATTATATATGTGTATTATGGTCATAATTAATTCAAATAATCAACTTAACTTAAGGGATCAGATCGTTTTTGGCTCATGTGGCAGCAAATTTTTCATTAAAATGGGTATAAAAGTTCAGTATTTGCTTTCCCTATGATTCTTTCTTTTCGATCTGTAAAAGGGTTAAAGTATTTCACAATAGATTCAAAATCTTATCACTCCCACTTTGACTTTCACTACGAAACTCTATTGCATATAGCGGGTTAAATGGAGTAAGCATTTATTTCAGATAAAAGTAAATTCATGATATTCTAAGAAGGATATAATCAATCAAATAAAGGAGTTTTTTCTTTTCGGATTTACAATAAAAAACCTTGGAATAAAAAATAAGCACGATAGAAAAATTAATTTTTTGATCTATTTAAAGGACCTAATGAATTGTAAATGAGCCAATAAAAGATTATACTAAATTACTAATTGATTAAAAGAATATTTTTTTTATAAAAAAAGCTTTGCATTCATGAAATCGTCATACCTTTAAGGCTTAGGGTGTTCTCATAGTGTTATTAAGAGGGGATCCAAGTCGCTCGACTTGATCCCCTTTTTATTTGGTTTAATCACTACCTTAAAAAATTAATTTAAATATTTTCTTAAAATAGCTTGGAATAAATCAAGTCGTATTAGTTTTACATTATCTTTTGTCTAGGGGAGTAGTCAAAAGAAACCCATTGAAAACGGAGGGCAGCTTCCACTCGGAGGCTGCCCCGTTTTTATACCCATAATATTTTTTGCAAAAAAAAAATGGACAGAGAATATACTCTGCCCACTGTATCTCTATTTTATTTTACTTAAATTTCTATTGCAGTACAATGGCGTTTTCTTCCATCATCTTACGTATATTAATTAATGCGTAACGCATTCTACCTAAGGCAGTATTGATGCTTACTCGAGTAAGGGAAGAAATTTCCTTGAAACTAAGATCTGCATAATGTCTAAGAATAACCACTTCACGTTGTTCGGATGGAAGTTGATCGACTAATTTACGTATTTGACCATGTGTTTCGCTTAGAATTAATTCATCTTCTCTGTTGTTTTCTGGAAGATAAATCACATCAAAAATATCAAAGTCTTCTGAAGTGTTAACTTTGGTACGTCTCTTCCCTCTGCGGAAGTGGTCCACACACATATTATAGGCTATCCTGGTTGCCCACTGAGAGAATTTGCCCTCATGGTTATAAGCTCCTTTACGAAGGGTGTCAATGATTTTTATGAAGACTTCTTGAAATAAATCATCTGCAAGGTCTCTGTCTTTGACGAATAGATAAATGGCAGTATAAACCTTGTTCTTGTGGCGAGTAAGTAATTCTTCGAAAGCCTTTTCGTTTCCTTGTAGATAGACATTGATCAATTCCTGATCAGTCATTTTAACAACTTGCATACGCTTAGATTTTAATAATTAACTAAATGTAGAAGTTGTTATCGATAGGCTAAAACTTGATTTTTATAATGGTTTGACTCTGTAAAGATACTTTAATACACGAATATGATGCCTGTAAACATTATTTTAACATAGTTTTAAGTAACATATTCTTATTATATTGTCCAAAATGTGTGCCAAATTTTCATAATATTTAGAAATAATTAAAATAAAATATTGATTATCAATTATTTATAATTTAAAGTAAAAATATTGTATTAAATAATATTAATTTTAAATAAGAACAGAAAAGTTTTAAAATCATGCAAATCCCCACTATTAAAACCTTTGGTGACATTTATAAAGGTCAACAATAATTGTATTTTAGATGACAGCAGGCTGTATTTTTGCGGATTCTAAACACTTCAATGAACCAAGAACTTAAGTCTACTCCCAGAAATTTTATTGAAATTAAAGGCGCTAGATCCAATAATCTAAAGTCTATTGATGTCCTCATTCCTAAGAATAATTTAATCGTAGTTACAGGCCTTTCCGGATCTGGCAAATCATCCTTAGTCATTGATACATTATTTAGTGAAGGTCAAAGGCGTTATGTAGAAAGTCTTTCATCCTATGCTCGTCAATTTTTACATAGAATGAAGAAGCCAGAAGTGGATTACATTCTTGGATTATGTCCTGCAATAGCCATTGAGCAAAAAGTCATTTCTTCTAATGCTCGTTCGACCGTTGGGTCAATGACAGAAATTTATGATTTTTTACGCCTTTGGTTCGCAAAAATTGGAAGAACTTATTCGCCTATAAGCAATCTAGAAGTTAAAAAAAATAGTGTTCATGATATAGTAGACTTTATTCTAAATCAAGAACAAGGAACAACAATTTATCTTGTCTTCAGCCTACAGCTTAAATATGCAGATAGAACTTTATATGAAGAGTTTGATTTTCTCATCAAGAGAGGTTTCACGAGAGTTTGGAATAATGAAGAAATAAAAGATATTCAGAATGAGCTGGATCAATCACCTGAATTAAAAAAAATAAAAGTTACTGATAAAAAAGCATTGGCTTATAAGGTCATTGCAGATCGATTTATACTTGACAAAGAAGATATTGAATTTAGTAAAAGATTAGCAGATTCTGTAGAAACTGTACTTTCAGAAAATCAAGGCAAATGCAAAATCATAATTAATAAAAAGCAAGAATTTGACTTTAGCATAAGAATGGAATTAGATGGTTTAAGTTTTATTGAACCAAGCCCTGCCTTATTTAATTATAATAACTCCTATGGTGCGTGTCCTAAATGTGAAGGTTATGGTCGTATCATCGGTATTGATGACAATAAAATTATTCCGAATCATTCAAAATCTATTTTTGAAGGCGCTATAGCTTGTTGGACGGGTGAAAAATCTGAAGAATGGTTAAAACCATTATTAAAAATGGCACATAAAATAGAATTTCCAATTCACTCTCCATATAAGGAATTGTCAGACAAGCAAAAAGAAATTCTTTGGTCAGGAATTAATGAATTCAAAGGAATAAATGCTTTCTTTAAAGACCTCGAAGAAAAAGCTTATAAAATTCAAAATAGAATTCTATTGGCGAGATATCGTGGAAGAACTACTTGTGATGAATGTAAAGGTGGAAGATTAAGAAAGGAATCAATGTATGTTAAGGTTTCTGGAAAAAATTTCCGAGATCTAATGTTTCTACCTTTGGATGAATTGTTAGATTTTATCAATAATGTAAAGTTAAGTGACGTAGAAATAGAAATTTCAAGTAGAATAATCACAGAATTAAAGAACAGATTAAATATTCTAATGAGGATTGGCTTGCCTTATCTGCACTTAGATAGATTGTCAAGTACTTTAAGTGGTGGAGAATCACAAAGGATTCATCTTACTAGAACATTAGGTTCAAATCTTAGTTCATCCATGTATATACTCGATGAACCAAGTATAGGACTTCATCCACGTGATACCAATAATTTGGTTGAAGTCCTGAAGTATCTTAGAAATCTTGGTAACACAGTTATTGTGATCGAACATGAAGAAGAAGTAATTCGAAATGCCAACTATATCATAGATATTGGTCCCGGTGCAGGAATCCATGGTGGAAATTTAGAATTCAGTGGGAAATATGAAGATTTTTTAAAACAATCTGGAAAAAACTTAACGGCTTCATATTTAACAAATTTGAATAAAATTCCTATTCCTCAGATCAGAAGAAAGTTCATTGATGCCTTAAGGATCAAAAGTGCTCTCTTGCACAATCTTAAAAATATTGACGTATCTATTCCATTAAATAATTTAGTGTGTGTCACTGGCGTATCTGGATCTGGAAAAACAACTTTAATCAAGCAATTACTTTATCCTTTGCTCAAAGAGAAGGTTGAAGATAGTTTCAATGAAGATAATATGACCTTTGGTGCCGAACTGTCGGGTTCAATTAAGAGAATCAATCAAATTGAAATGGTCAGTCAACAAGGAATTGGAAGATCTTCTCGTTCCAATCCTGCTACTTATGTGAAAGCTTGGGATGACATTAGAGATATCTTCACATCACAAGCTTTATCCAAAATGCGAGGATATCAGCCTAAGCATTTTTCGTTCAATGTTGAAGGTGGACGATGCGAGGCTTGTAAAGGAGATGGAGAAATAGTTGTCGAAATGCAATTTCTTTCTGATGTTAATTTAGTATGCGAAGATTGCAATGGTAAACGATTTAAAAACGAAATATTAGAAGTACTTTACAAAGAAAAGAGTATTAATGATATTTTGAATTTAAGTGTAGAAGAAGCCTTAGAACTATTTAAAGAAAAAAAGGAAATTGTAAAAAAGTTAAGACCTTTAGTTGATGTGGGACTATCTTATCTAAGTTTGGGTCAAACAACATCTAGTCTTTCAGGTGGAGAATCACAAAGACTAAAACTTGCCTATTATCTTGGCTTAGAAAATAATAGTCAACACGTATTTTTTATTTTTGATGAACCAACAACAGGACTGCATTTTGAAGACATCAGAAAATTATTGATTGCATTAAATGGACTCATAGAAAAAGGACATTCGGTTGTAGTGATTGAACATAATATGGAAGTAATCAAATCTTCAGATTGGGTTATTGATCTTGGACCCGAAGGTGGAAAAAATGGTGGATATTTACTTTATCAAGGTCCTCCTGAAGGATTGTTGGAAGTAAAAAATTCTCATACTGCTAAATATCTCAAGGAAAAGTTATTGTTAAATTAATAAAATTTAGAGCATGAAAAAACTAAATCCTAAAGTTGACGAATATATTAATAAGGCTCAGAATTTTGCAAAACCAATTTTACTTCACTTCCGAAAAATAGTTCACTCTGCATGTCCAGAAGTAGAAGAAAAAATTAAATGGAGTTTTCCACACTATGATTACAATGGAAATATGATGTGTAGTATGGCTTCATTTACTCAACATTGTGCAATTAATTTTTGGTTGAGTAATCAAATGGAAGATCCAGACGGAATTCTTCTAATAGGCAAGGATAGACCCTCAATGGGACATTTAGGTAGAATTACAAGTATCAAAGATCTTCCCAATGAACGAACACTTATCAAATATATTCATCAAGCAATGAAATTATCTGATCAAGGAATAAAGCTTGAAAGAAAGCCAACAATAAAGAAAGAATTAATTATACCAGAATACTTTATTAAAGCACTTTCCAAAAATAAATCAGCAAAAACGAATTTTGAAGCATTTCCTTATTCACACAAAAAAGAATATGTCGAATGGATTGTTGATGCTAAAACTGAGCCTACTAGAGAAAGAAGAATTACACAAGCAATTGAATTGATTGCCCAAGGAAAAGGCCGCAACTGGAAGTATGAAAAGTAATTAATTTATACACTTATTTATTTTTTCAAATACCAAATCCGAATTTATCCAATTCATGCATGCGTGATCACCTCGACTACAAGTAGTGTTTCCGTAGATTGAACAAGGGCGACAAGTAAGTTTCGATACGGGAATCTCAATTATATTTTTAGTTCCTTGAAAAAATGGAGCAAATCCTAAGTTAGAATGTGTAGGTCCCCATATTGAATAAACAAGTGGACAATGGGATAAGTCAGCTAAATGCATATTTGCAGAATCCATACTAATCATACAATTAAGCTTAGACATTAAAACCAATTCCTCACTTAAATTGAAATGATCAGCCACAATGTATATTTTGTTATAATCGACAGTATGAAGTAGTTTCAATCTGTTGTATTCCTTCTCGCCCGCTCCGAATAGAAATATTGAACAATTATTTTTTTCAATCAACATCTTAATAAGTTCCAACATTTTCTCCAATGGCCATTCCTTCAATTCATGTTGCGAAAAAGGAGCAATGCCAATTAAATGATTGTTCTTTAAATTATGCTTTGAAAACCATTCTTCAATTCTAATGCAAGAAGAATTGGAAAATAGAACCCCATGGTTTGTGAAATTCTTATTTGCTAGATTGACTAAAAACCCTGCTGAAATAAATACTTGTGCATACCTTTCTGTAGAGTGAATTAAGGGACTTATTTGTTGATGGACGTTGCCAAGTAAATCTTTTTTTTGTTTTCTTCCTTTATCAATTGAATAGTGTTTTAATCTAGACAGGCTAAAAAGGAATTTTAATATTTTGGATCTTAAGCTATCGTGCAAGTCTATTATTAAAGAGTAATTATTTTTTCTTAAATGATTAAAGAGCATCAACAATTTAATAAGCCCAATGTAAAATTTATTACTATTATAATTTATTACATTTAATCTTTGAATATTTGCGAAGATTGGCTGAAATCTAGAGTTGGTAAGAAAATCAATTTGCAATTCAGGATTCATATTCAAAGCTTCTCTAAGAACTGGTAGACATAATGCAACATCTCCCATAGCTGAAAAGCGAATTACAAGAATCTTCAAATTAATTATTTTAGGTAGAGCTGGGGATTTGTACTTGGATCATTGTACATTTTCATTTGTTTATAAAGCTTCATTTGAGCGCGACCTTCGAAAAGTTCTGAAATAAAAGAATTTATACTTTGGCTTAAATCCAATTTTTGAGAAAGAAGAATATCATATTTTAATCCACAAAGTGCAAGATGTTCTGCAGTTGCATCGAGCCTTTGGGTTTGTTCACGCATGTGAAAGATCTTAAGCATTAGAATGGAAAGTCTGTCAATGGTCCATGCTGGAGTTTCAGTATTTAATCTCGGATGTTCTATTAATATTACATCTACAAATTGTTCCATAAACCAATCATCTATTTTTTCTACAAGGTCAGTTCTTTCTTGATTGGAAGTATCAATTCTTTTTTTGGTTTCAATAAATTTATTTGCATCGAGACCAGGTCTTCTAATAATATCTTCAAGATGCCATTGAATGGTGTCAATCCATGATTTTCGAATAAGAATATCATGAATTGAACTTGAATTTGAAACTGGGCATGGAGTATTAATATCATCTGATGTATGATATAATTCTATAGTTGAGAGAAATAAACTGCTGCAATATTCTGCAGTAATCATTTTAATTAATTTATGAATTCATATAAGATTCTATAGGTGGACAAGTACAAACAAAGTTGCGATCACCATGTGCATTATTCACTCTGGAAATAGCGGGCCAAAACTTCATACTATGTTTCAAATATGGCAAAGCGAAAGCTGCTTTTTTTCTAGAATAAGGCTTGTCATATTGATCCGAACAAATAATTTCAGAAGTGTGGGGAGCATTGTGCAATACATTATTGTCTACTGGATATTCTCCGCGAGCTACTTCATCTATTTCTTCATGGATCTGAATTAAAGCATCGCAGAATCTATCAAGTTCATCAAGATTTTCAGATTCAGTAGGTTCAATCATTATTGTTCCAGCAACTGGAAATGACAATGTTGGAGCATGAAAACTATAATCCATTAACCTCTTTGCAATATCTTCAGCGCTTACGCCAATTTCTTTATAAGGTCTAAGATCTATAATGAGTTCATGTGCAACTCTGCCTTGCTCACCAGTATATAAAATTTTATATTTTTTTGAGAGCCTTGAGGCAATATAATTTGCATTTAAAATGGCGTGTTTGGTTGCGTTGGTCATTCCATCTGGACCTAACATTTTAATATATGCATAAGATATAAGTAGTATACTAGCAGATCCATAAGGTGCTCCAGAAACAGCAGGAACAGAATTGGTTTCAGAATTAACTTTTCTATAGATATGCCCGGGAAGAAATGGTTTTAATTTGTTATTTACGCAAATTGGTCCCATTCCAGGGCCTCCTCCACCATGTGGAATTGCGAATGTCTTATGAAGATTTAAGTGACACACATCCGCACCAATGATTGCAGGGCTGGTAAGTCCAACTTGAGCATTCATGTTAGCACCATCCATATAAACCAATCCTCCATGTTCATGAATTATTCTACACACTTCTTTGATTGAAGTTTCGAATACACCATGTGTGGATGGATAAGTTACCATTAATGCTGCAAGATTATCCTTATGTAATTCTGCTTTGGCGAGGATGTCAGCAACAACAATATTTCCCATTTCGTCACAAGCAGTTACCACAACTTCAAGCCCAGCAACTACTGCGGATGCTGGATTTGTGCCGTGTGCTGAAGATGGAATTAATACAATATTTCTATGATGTTCACCTCTATGTTCGTGATATGCTTTAATGGTTAGAAGACCTGCAAATTCACCTTGTGCACCAGAATTAGGCTGAAGTGAACATGCTTCAAATCCTGTTACTTGACATAAATATTCTTCAAGATCACTCATTATTTTTTGATAACCGGTTGTTTGATCTACTGGAGCAAATGGATGTATGTCTGCGAATTCCGGCCAGCTTATAGGGATTAATTCTGATGCAGCATTGAGCTTCATAGTGCAAGATCCAAGACTTATCATAGAATGAACCAGAGATAAATCTTTATTCTCTAATCTTTTTATATAACGCATCATCGAGGACTCCGTTTGATTATTGCTAAATACTGGATGAGTCAAATATTCAGATGTGCGTACCAAATTATGAGGTAACGCAATGCTTGCAGGTTCTTTTATTTCTGTAGCATTCTTTCCACTTGCTTTTGCAAAAATTTCAACAATGGTATTTAGATCAGTTAATGTTGTTGTTTCATCCAAACTTATATGAATAGAATCTTTTCTGTACCAGAAATTACAATTTCTTGACTCCGCTAGATTTTTAAGGGAAGATAATAATTCTGGATTGTACGGAATAGTAATAGTATCGAAAAAATGTTCATTTGTAATCTTTATATCAATAGACTTCAAAGTGTTTGCCAATGCATTCGTCATATCGTGCACTCTTCTTGCAATTGCTCGAAGACCAATGGGACCATGATATACAGCATACATCGATGCCATAATTGCAAGTAATGCTTGAGCTGTACAGATATTTGAGGTGGCTTTTTCTCGTCTGATATGTTGTTCTCTGGTTTGTAAAGCCATCCGCAATGCACGCTTACCATATTGATCGATTGATACTCCAATAATTCTTCCAGGAAGATCTCTTTTGAAATCTTCTTTTGTTGCAAAAAAGGCGGCGTGAGGTCCTCCAAATCCCATCGGCACACCAAATCTTTGACTGTTGCCAAATGCAACATCCACATCTAATTCACCAGGAGATTTCAAAAGGCATAAAGCCAAAAGATCTGTAGCCATAGCTACAAGAATTCCAGAACTTTTTGCTTTAGAAATAAAATCAGAATAATCGTTAACAGTACCTGTTTTATCAGGATATTGAATTAATGCTCCAAAACAGTTTGAAGGAATAGTATCCGTTAAAGCATTTCCAATCACAATATTTATATCTCTAGGCCATGAGCGAGATTTGAGTACATCTATAGTTTGTTCAAATACATTAATATCAACAAAAAATGTATTGGGCGATTCTTCTTTGATTTTTTTGAGTTTAGCTCCATGGAACATCAACATTGCTTCAGCTGCAGAGGTCGCTTCATCTAAAAGAGACGCATTGGCTATAGGCAGGCCAGTAAGATCGCAGACCATAGTCTGGTAATTAAGCAATGCCTCTAATCTTCCTTGGGCAATTTCTGCTTGATAGGGGGTATATTGAGTGTACCATCCTGGATTTTGAAATACGTTTCTTAAGATTACAGAAGGTGTCACGGTCCCGTAATAACCTTGTCCAATGAAATTTTTGGTGACTTTATTAAGGGATCCGGTTTGTTTTAATTCTTGTAAATAGTCAAATTCTGATTGGGCAGGAGGAATAATCATAGGGGTTTGACGCCTGATAGAATTTGGGATAGTTTGTTCAATTAACATATCCAAACTGCTTACATTCAAGGCTTTAAGCATTGGAGCAAGGTCAATTCCTGTAGTGCCAATATGGCGATTCTCGAATTTGTCGTGTCTAGAAAACATAAATGATGCTTATTTTTTTTTGAGATGCAAAAATAATCAGTAATGACCTATAAAGGTCAATCTTTTTGAAGGCTGGATTGAATTAGGCAGACCCAATTAACTTAAACAATATAACAAATTAAAAAGGATGAAGTTTAAACCTTAATTACTAATGATAAAGTCTAAATATTATTGAATTAAGTGATGAATTTGAAATTCCACTACTCGCTTGCTTATCGTATAGGAACAGGTAAATTTTCTGGGGAGTATTTTTTCAAACAAATAGTTTTGGGTCAAGATCAAAAGTTAAGGAGAAGATTTAAATTTTCTTAATATAAGTTTCTAAAAATTGCTATAGGATTATGATAATTACTTTAGCATTAATTTATAAAAAGGTCTCGGAGAGACCAAACATTTTTAGAAAACCAAATAATATCTAATTGCCCAAAGGGGCAAAACAAATTTAGCTAGGTTTTTTTAAGTACTATTATTTCAGTTCGAAATCAAACAAATACTCGTCTTTAAATTCGATTTCATTTTCTTTTAAAAATTCCAGATATTCTTCTCTGAAGGATTTCTTTTTATGATGCTCCACCTGATTTCTGATATAATTCAAAACTATAGCAACATCTTTTATTGAAACTGTAAAGGCACCGAACCCCTCTTGCCAATAAAATTTGCCCATAAGTATTTTTTTTTCGTTTATGAATTTTGTAGAATGCTCTTTTATATCGCGAATATTATCAGATAAGTTCATGTTGGGCTTGCAATTCATTAAGATATGTATATGATCCGGCATTCCATTTATTATGAACAATTTTTGCTTTTGGTTTGTGATAATTCCACTTATATACTTATATAAATCATCTTTTATTTCAGGTATGATTAAGGAATCTCGGTTTCTTACTGCGAAAATTACATGATAAAAAATCTGGGTATAAGTATCTGCCATAATGTTGATTTTTGTTTTGCCCCTCTGGGGCAATTAGATATTATTATAAGTTTTTAAAAATGTCAAGCCCCATCCGGGGCTATAAATTTAATTCTTTTTTTAAATGCTCCCCAACTTTTTAACTTGACCCATAGTATATCCCTTAGTAGAGCAATCATTGTTAAATTTTACTGTTATAGTAAAATAGAAAAGCCAAAAAAAATCTCGATGTAATATAAGTCTTCATCGAGAAATTTAGCTTGTTTAATTGGAGGAACATAGTGGTGAACCTTACAAAAAATAATTACTTTTTCATAATTTGGAAAAAGCATTTAGTGTGGATTAAAAAGCCGAAATCCCTAGTGTATGATCTAAAACTTGTTGCATTGTATCTACATAAATAAATTCTACACCGGTTATATGATCAGCTTGAATTTCTTCAATATGAATTCTATTTTCTTCGCATAATACGATAGTTTTAATTCCTGCTCGTTTGGCAGCAAGAATTTTTTCTTTAATTCCACCAACAGGCAATACTTTACCTCTTAGTGTAATTTCTCCGGTCATTGCAAGATGAGACTTAATAGCCTTATTTTTAATAGCGGAAGTTACGGAACTAAGCATGGTAATTCCAGCTGACGGACCATCTTTAGGAATTGCCCCTTCTGGTATATGAATATGTATATCGTGATTTTCAAAATAATCAACAGCAATTTCAAGTTCGGTGGCATGAGATTTAACAAAACTTAATGCTGTTGTCGCAGATTCTTTCATTACATCACCAAGATTACCTGTGAGTGTCAATTTGCCTTTACCTTTAGAAATTGAAGTTTCTATATACAGGATGTCTCCTCCAACTCTTGTCCATGCAAGTCCAATGGCAACTCCTGCAGGAAGATTTTCCTGATAAATGTCATTGTTAAATTTGTGTACGCCAAGAATACTTTTTAAGTCTTCAACTTTAAATCGGGCGATTGCATTTTTATCATTGACAATTTGAATGGCGGCTTTTCTCATGATTGAAGCCAATTGTCTGCTTAAAGTTCTTACTCCTGATTCACGGGTATATTCGTCAATTATTTTTTCCAAAACATCTTTAGGTAGAATTACCTGATTGGCTTTTAAGCCGTGTTCTGCTAATTGTTGAGGAATTAAATGTTTATCTGCAATTTCCATTTTTTCTTCTATGGAATATCCTTGCAGTTCAATAATTTCCATTCTATCAAGCAATGGTGCTTGAATGGAGCTAATCGAATTGGCGGTTGCAACAAACATTACCTTGGATAAATCATATTCTAATTCCAGATAATTATCGTGAAATGTTGAGTTTTGTTCAGGATCCAATACTTCAAGCAATGCAGAAGAAGGATCGCCTCGGAAGTCTTTGCCTATTTTGTCAATTTCATCAAGAATAAATACTGGATTGGATGTTTTTGCTTTGCGAATAGATTGAAGAATTCTTCCCGGCATTGCACCGATATAAGTTTTGCGATGTCCGCGAATTTCGGATTCATCATGAAGTCCGCCAAGTGACATTCTAACGAATTTTCTATTAAGAGATTTGGCAATAGATTTGCCCAAAGAAGTTTTTCCAACTCCGGGAGGACCCACCAGACATAATATAGGAGCCTTCATATCGCCTTTAAGCTTGAGAACGGCCAAATGTTCAATTATTCTTTCTTTCACTTTATCCAGTCCATGATGATCTTCATCTAGGATTTTACGAATTTTCTTAAGATCTATCTGATCTTTACTATAGGTATTCCAAGGAAGGTCTACAAGCAAATCTAAGTAGTTCATTTGAACGGAATATTCAGCAACCTGAGGATTCATTCTTTGAAGCTTATTCAGTTCCTTGCCAAAATGTTCCTTTACATTTTTGTTCCATTTCTTTTTCTCAACCTTCTTCAATAATTCCTCGATATCTTGTTCTTGAGGATCTTGACCAAGTTCTTCTTGTATAGTTTTTAATTGTTGATTTAAAAAATAATCCCGTTGTTGTTTATCTAAATCTACACGTACTTTGGATTCTATTTGATCTTTTACTTCAAGCAATTGTAATTCTTGATTCAGATAAATCATTAATGATTCTGCTTTTTGGAATAAATCATCATTTTCTAACAATCGCTGCTTTTGTTCAATCTGAATACTTAGATTTGATGAGATAAAATTTAATAGAAAACGATCGTTATCAATATTTTTTAATAGAACTTGCGCTTCATTAGGAATCTGAGGAGAAAGTTCAATGATTCTTTTTGATTGTTCCTGTATCGATTGAATCATTGCATCGTATTCAAGTTTTTTCTCAGGTTTTTTATATACTCTTTGAATTATTTCTGCTTCAAGTGTTGGATCCTCTTGAATAATTTTTCCAATCTCAAATCTTTTTCTTCCTTGAAGAATAACAGTTTGAGATCCATCTGGCATTTTCAATAGCTTGACAATTCGTGCAATAGTTCCTGTGGTAAATAAATCTTTAAAGCCAGGATCTTCTGTTTTACTATCCTTCTGAGTTAATACAGCAATATATTTATTTTTGTCATGTGCTTTGGTAATGGCTTTCATAGACTTGTCTCTTCCCACTGTAATTGGAATAATCACGCCAGGGAAAAGAACTGTATTTTTCAAAGGCATTACCTGAAGAATATTTCCAAAGTTTTCATCTTTGTCATTGTCTTCTTCATCTGAAATAGCAACAAAAGGTATCATTTCTGAATCCTCATGCACTTCTGAATTAAAATATCTTAAGGGTATATTCATACTACTTATCTGTTAATGTACATCCTCTAATTGTCAAGCTTTGTGCCATTAGGAAGAGAATTTGTTTATTTGATCAAAAAAACTAATATTTAATTATAATGCGTTGGATTGTAACGGTTTACAAAAAATAAATGAAATCGATTTTTTATGACAAAAAGTCTAAAAAGTAGACAAAATGCCATAATTGCCAATACCTGAGAATCAAAATTAAGTGGAAAAAATAAAAAAGAAGGCCGCACATTAGAAGAATATGCGACCTGCCATTTACTGATTTTGGAATTTAATTCTTGATATCCTTTAAGATATTAATAGACTCCAAGATTACTAAATCTTTCCGAATAGTCTTGATAAAATCTTCATTTCTTCCAACTCTTGAAGAATCTGAATTAATGTAATCCATATCTGCTTTCAGATTGCTAGCCAATAATTGTGGAATTTCTTTCTTACCTATATTTTCAAATTTCTTTGATTCAAACTTTCTTTGATCCAATGTTTTTTTAAATTTGTCATATTGCAATGGTATGACATTGTCATCCTTCATTGATTTGTATTTAAGAGCTTGTTCATCTATCAATGCGAAATCTGGATTAGCTTTTGTTCTTTCTCCGCTTTTGACTCTAAGTTCGTCATAATTTGAAATTGGATGTTCAACATTTGCAGTAGCATTGGCTTGAATTACGTCATAAGTTAATGGATGTTCATATTCTTTTTCACCATTGTCGAGATATCTATAAATATCCGGAATAGTAACATCTGGATCTACTCCTTTAAGTTGAACTGAGCCGCCTGAAACACGATAGTATTTTTGAATGGTTATTTTCAATTCACCAAGTGGCTTGAATTGATCAAATCCATTAAGTCTATCTAAATTTATAAACCTTTGTACAGAACCTTTTCCAAAAGTTCTTTCACCTCCAACAATTACTGCGCGCTTA
>JBDSHL010000130.1:0-5616 GCA_039918515.1 Saprospiraceae bacterium
TTGTTTTTCCTGATAGTCTTACTTGCTTAGTTAATTCAATAACATTAAGGAGTAATGGATCTAGTACTGGACAAAATTACCAATATCTCTGGAGTACCCTAAATGGAAACATTCTTGATCCTCTTACGCTGAATAATATTAAAGTAAATAAAAAAGGAACTTACACATTTGAAGTAAAAGATACTATAAATAAGTGTTCTGCAAGTCAAACAATCGAAGTATTTGAAGATGTCAATATTCCTAATATTAACATTTCACTTCCTACTGTTCTTACTTGTAAAATAAGATCTATAATTCTACAATTAAATATACTAAATAATATTAACAGTAAAATTCAATGGACAAGTACAAATGGCAATATCGTTTCTGGCGGCACTAGTCTAAGTCCAGTTGTTAATAAAGAAGGTTTGTATTACGTTAAAGTCATCAATGCCAATGGTTGCAGCACAGTGGATTCAGTCTTGATAGCTGAAATAAAAAATGTTCCGACTTCACTAGAAGTTGATTTGAATCAACCAATGTGCGAAGGGGATGATGCCATTCTGCAAAATTTAAATATTACAGGAGGAGTTGGACCTTTTACTTATGAACTAGATGGTTCTTCAGTTAAAAATTTTCCAATAAATAATTTAAGTGTTGGAATTCATCAGTTAAAAGCAATCGATAAAAATGGCTGTGAAGTCATTTCCAATTTCACCATTGACAAACCTTCTCAAATACAAATTTCATTGCCACCAGATGCTCAGATCGATGAAGGTGCATCCTATGTACTCAACCTAAAAACCTCCATACCTCAAGATTCAATAGAAAGTATTAAATGGGAACCATCCATTAATCTTAGTTGCGATGATTGCCTCAATCCAACAATATTGAACCTAAAGGAAGATACTGTTTATACCGTAACAGTAATAAATAAAAATGGATGTATTGCAACAGCAACCATTAGAATTAAAATTATCAAAAGAGGAATTTGGACTCCCAATGTTTTTAGTCCTAATAGTGATGGAATCAATGATTATTTCTATCCATACGCTGTATCCAATAGTTATAAAAACATAAAATTGTTAAAAATATATGATCGATGGGGAGCATTGATATTCTCCAAAGAAAACTTCCAAGCAAATTTAGAAAGAGAAGGATGGGATGGAAATTTTAATTCTCAACCAGTGAACCCAGGAGTATTTATTTATTATTTGATCATTGAATGGAATTCAGGCGAAACTTCTCAATTGCAAGGTGAATTCACATTAATCCGATAATCATGCCCATAAATATTGTCTTCGAAAACGTTGATCTCATCGTTTTAAACAAACCCTTTGGCCTCCAGGTTGAACCAGATAAAAATGGACATCCGAGTCTTCTTCAAGAAGCCATCGAACATTATCAAATTAAAGATGATAAAAAATTATTCGTAGTTAATAGAATCGATCGTCCAACAAGCGGATTGGTAATTTTTGCCAAAAAGAAAAAAGCTTATTTAGACTTGCAAAAGCAATGGGCAGAAAATCTAGTTTTCAAATCTTATCTTGTGGTTGTCAATGGGAATTTAGCATTAGAAGAAGATGATCTAAGACATTTTGTTGTAAAAGACTTAAAAAATTACAAAGCCTTAGTTTATGATGAATATATCAATTCAGATTGCAAGGAAGCCATATTGAAATACAAAATTCTTCAGAAAACCGATACACAAAGTCTTCTGGAAGTCGTTTTAAAAACAGGAAGATATCATCAGATTCGAGCACAACTTGCCCATATAGGACATCCAGTATGGAATGATGTACTTTATGGTGCTCCCAAAGTAATTGAAGAGGTTTGTATAGGGTTACACAGTTATAAAAATGCTTTTAAATTAACATCCACTCAGAAGGAAAGAGAATTCTCCTCCGTTCCATTTGGCCACATTGCTTTTAAGGAATTTGATTTACAAAAAATAATAAACTAATCGATTTTTTTTAATTTAAATCTATCCTCTAGATTGAATACTAAATTTTACTTGAAGATATGTTAGTGTCTTGAATAATATAAAGTGGTCTTCCTTGTACATTTTTATTAATTCTACTAATATATTCACCAATGATACCAATAGAGATCAATTGAACTCCGCCAATAAACATGGAACTAATAATTAATGAAGTCCATCCAGTTATGGTCCTTTTTAAAAAATAATGTGAATACAAAGCATATAAAATTACAATGAAAGAAATTCCTGAAATAA
Source organism: Saprospiraceae bacterium (assembly GCA_039918515.1). GTDB lineage: Bacteria > Bacteroidota > Bacteroidia > Chitinophagales > Saprospiraceae > Vicinibacter. The sequence continues at coordinate 2,216 of JBDSHL010000130.1, forward strand.
AAAAACCCAGACGCATTACAAAAGACAAAGGCTTATCTGAAAATCCAGTTATTGCATCAAAAGCTAATTGAAGCATTTTCGAAAAAGTATATCCAGTTTGACCATCTTTTCTCTGTTGCCGTTCGAATTCAATGGATGTTTGATTAAATCCTAACCAAGCAATCTGACCTCGTAAGAATTTATTTTGTTCTGGCATTTTGCACAATAAGTCTACTATCCTCCTATCAATCAATCGGTAATCACCAACATCCAATGGAATATTAATGGCACTAATACTTTTCATTAATCGATAAAAAATAAATGCACTTAGTCTTTTAAATAGACTGTCTCCACTTCTAGAAATTCTCTTCGCATAAACAACATTATACCCCTCCTGATATTTTCTATAAAGTTTTTCAATCAATTCTGGGGGATCTTGAAGATCAGCATCAATAATTACCACCGCTTCTCCTTTGCAAGCATCCAGACCAGCAGTAACAGCCAATTGGTGTCCGAAATTTCTACTTAAATTAATATAAAAAATTCTAGAATCTTCTTGGGTTAATTTTATCAATACTTCTAAGCTATGATCTTTACTGCCATCATTTACAAAAATCAATTCATAATCAATACCAAGAAGCAACAAAGTATTTTTAAGTCTAGAAACCAATTCGGGAATATTGGCTTCCTCATTATATATGGGGATGATTACAGACAATTCAATAGAGTCATTTCTATTTTTTAGCATCAATGTATATATTTTGAACCACTATTTTTTTGACTTTCAATAATAAAATTAAAAGCAAGGTACTAAGAGTTCAGGAATTACTATCCAATTTTTTTTAAACACAGGAATCTTTCCTTCAATAAATATTTCTATCCATTCTCAGCCACAAGTAAGTTTTTCATATGATGTTAATCAAATAGAATTGATAACAAATCTATTACTCATCTAACGATTCAAATATCATGATGTATTTGATTCGAGAAAGCAAGTCTTCTTAAATCCTAAGTTTAATATTTTTAATGTGCAATTGATTCACAATTACTATAAAGTATATTTTTATACAAAGGTTTCAATCCATAAACCTATTCTTCCATCACTTCAAAATAGCAAAAAAAAATATGCAAATAATTGATATTTTCGCAACTATTATGATGTCAAAGAAAATAGACGAGCTTAGACAAAAGCTAAGCGAAGCACAATTGGGAGGTGGTCAGAATCGTATAGATTCTCAGCATAACAAAGGCAAGCTCACAGCCAGAGAAAGACTAGAATTATTACTCGACCCAGGAAGTATGGAAGAATTAGGCCTCCTTGTTACTCATCGAACGACTGACTTTGGCATGGATGAACAAATCTTCTATGGAGATGGAGTACTGACCGTTTATGGAACTATACATGGGAGATTGGTCTATGTTTATGCGCAAGATTTTACGGTATTTGGAGGTTCACTTTCTGAAACACACGCAGAAAAAATATGTAAATTAATGGATCTGGCAGTGAGAAATGGGGCACCTATCATCGGTTTAAATGACTCTGGTGGCGCAAGAATTCAAGAAGGAGTTAGAAGTTTAGCTGGTTATGCAGATATTTTCTATCGCAATGTTCGCGCATCTGGACTTATCCCACAGATTTCTGCCATCATGGGACCATGCGCCGGAGGTGCAGTATATTCTCCTGCAATTACAGATTTTATCCTTATGGTGGATCATAGCTCCTATATGTTCGTTACTGGCCCAAATGTGGTAAAGACTGTTACCAACGAAGAAATTTCAGCAGAAGACCTAGGAGGTGCACATTCACATGCATCCAAAAGTGGGGTTACTCAACTTACAGCACCCAATGATGTAGAATGTATTACTAAAATTAAAAAATTACTTTCCTATCTCCCTCAAAACTGTGAAGAACAAGTTGTGAGAATTCCTTATGAGCTAAAAGATGAAAAACTTCCTGAGATTTCCAATATTATTCCTATTGCTCCTAATCAACCTTATAATGTGAAGGAAGTAATTTCTATACTTGTCGACCTTGAAAGTTTTTTTGAAATCCACGAGCAGTATGCTGAAAACATTGTTGTTGGTTTCGCAAGACTTGCGGGAAGATGTATTGGTATTGTCGCAAATCAACCCATGATTCTAGCAGGATGTCTTGATGTCAATGCTTCCAAAAAAGCAGCCCGCTTCGTTCGCACTTGCGATTGTTTTAATATACCATTGTTGGTTCTTGTAGACGTTCCTGGATTTCTTCCTGGTTCAGATCAAGAATGGAATGCAATTATAAGTAATGGCGCCAAACTATTATATGCTTTTAGTGAAGCAACAGTTCCAAGAATTAGCCTTATAACCCGCAAAGCCTACGGAGGGGCTTATGATGTAATGAACTCTAAACATATAGGAGCAGATTTTAATTTTGCGTGGCCTAGTGCAGAGATTGCAGTGATGGGAGCAAAGGGCGCTACAGAAATTATTTTCAAAAAAGAAATTGATTCGTCTGAAAATCCTCAACAGTCACTTTTGGAAAAAGAAAAAGAATATGCTGAAAAATTTGCAAACCCATATCATGCTGCTGCAAGAGGGTTCATCGATGAAGTTATAGAACCTGAATTTACAAGAATTAAACTAATAAAAGCCTTTGCCAGCCTTGTCAATAAAGTTGATAATCTTCCAAGAAAAAAACATGGAAATATTCCTCTTTAATAATTGTTAGACGAAAAATTAAATGAATAAAATAATTGAATGGTTTAAAGGCAATAGACTATCTCGCGAAGCAGAAATGCGCGAATTTGCTTTTGCAAACAAAAAGAATTTTGAACTCACAGATTCAAGAGGGATTGTTTCTCAATTATCAGAATTTAAATTATTCAAAAAAGGTTCTCATAGAAATCTTCGCTGTATTATCTTCAATAATGATATTCTTGAAAGTAATTATCTATTCGATTATGAATATAAAATTAGCACAGGTAAAAGTACTCGACGAAATATTCAAACTTCAAAATTTTTTGATAGTAAATTACTTGCACTTCCTCAGTTTTTTATGAAACCAGAAGGCTTTTTTACTAAACTATCAGAATGGTTTGGAATAATGGATATTGACTTCCTTGAAGATCTTCAATTTTCTTCAAATTTCCTCCTTTCAGGCGAATATGATTCAATCATTCGACTTTACTTTGATGAAGATGTTAGAAAACTTGTTAATAGTAATAAAGACTTTTACATGGAAGGAATGAATTATTATTTAATCATCTATATCCATAAAAAAGTGCTCAAAGGACAAGAATTAGCATCATTCGACAAGCTTTCTTTGCTTATATATGAACTTTTCAAGCTACAATCATCGAAGCAATATGCATTTTTATTGAAAAATGAGTGACTTTACCCTTTTTTCTAAAAAAATATAGAGTTGCAACAACTTTTTAAGT